>JAUWWU010000077.1 GCA_030616695.1 Candidatus Omnitrophota bacterium
CGCATGGTCGACATCCATGAGGTCATAGGTTCGAGTCCTATACCGCCCACCAACTTAGCTTTAACAGATAAAATATACAAAATGAAAAAGGATCCTAGATCTAAAACGGTACTAAATCGGTTATATTATAAAGAAAAATTATCAATGCAGGATATAGCTTATAAACTCGGCGTTACGTTTCCGACGGTTACATATTGGATGAAAAAATATAATTTTCCTCGGCGTTCTAATAGTGATAGCACATATTACAAATTAAATCCAAAAGGCGATCCTTTTAATATTAAAAAACGGCTTAACAGAAAAGAAAAAGACCTCCTGTTGGCTGGCCTAATGCTGTATTGGGCAGAAGGTAATAAATCAATAAGAGGTTCTATGCAGCTCGCGAACTTGGACCATAGAATGCTAAAATTATTTATAAGATTTTTGAGAAAAATATGTAGAGTAGACGAAGACAGATTAAGGTTATACGTGAGAGTATACAAGAAATTCAGTAGAGAAAAAGCCAGGAAATATTGGGCAAGAAAGTTGAGGATGTCGCCAAAGAGAATATTTGTATATCCTCATACAGACAGAAGAAGTAAGGCACACAAACAATGGTCGCAATATGGCATCGCAACATTGCAGTTACATAATTTAAAGCTTCGTAATTGGGTGGACAACGCGATAGAAAAACACTTGGCAGATCTAATTAGATAGAAATAATTAATTGCCGGGATGCTGAAATTGGCATACAGTGCAGACTTAAAATCTGCTGGAGCTTAGCTCCGTGTGGGTTCGAATCCCACTCCCGGCACCAGAGTTTACTAAGATTACAGGGGAAAACACATGGATCTCGAGAGACTGAGGCATAGTGCGTCGCATATAATGGCTGATGCCGTCAAACAGCTTTATCCGGGTGTGAAACTAGGTATAGGCCCCGCCATAGAAGACGGCTTCTATTATGATTTTGAGAGGGACGAGCCCTTTGTGCCGGAAGACCTCGCCAGGATAGAGGAAAAGATGCGCCAGATCGCCTCCAAAAATGACAGCTTTACGCAGGAGATGATCAAAAAAGAGGAAGCGACCAGGCTCTTTGAGAAGGCCGGCGAGAAATACAAAGTGGAGCTCATAAAAGAGCTCGAGGCGGAGGAGGTCTCTGTCTATCGGCACGGAGATTTTGTTGATTTCTGTAGGGGACCGCACGTGAAATCCACGGGCGAGGTAAAAAGCTTCAAACTCCTTTCGATAGCAGGCGCTTACTGGCGCGGCAATGAAAATAACCCCATGCTCCAGCGGATCTACGGCACTGCCTTTGAAACAAAAAAGGAATTGGACGAATATTTAAAACTGGTAGAAGAGTCAAAAAAGAGGGACCACCGCAAGCTTGGCAAGGCACTCAAGCTCTTTACCATACAGGACAATATCGGCGCCGGCCTGGTCTTATATTACCCCAAAGGCGCGATGCTGAAGGCCATAATAGAGGATTTTATAAAAGGAGAGCATCTTAAGCGCGGCTACGAACTTGTGAGGACTCCGCATATCCTGAAAAGCGACATATGGATCCAATCGGGGCATTATGAATATTATAAAGAGAATATGTATATATTTAAAATCGAGGGCAAGGAATTCGCGATCAAGCCGATGAACTGCCCGGGCCATATGCTGACATATAAGTCAAGCGTCAGAAGTTACAGGGAATTGCCCATCCGATATTTCGAACTCGGCGATGTATACAGGCATGAGAAATCAGGCGTTTTGCACGGCCTCTTGAGAGTAAGGGGCTTCACTCAGGACGATGCCCACATATTCTGCCTGAGGGAACAGGCGGAAGACGAGATAATAAAAGTGATAGATTTCGTGAAAGATACTATGGATGTATTCGGATTTAAGGATTTCGGCGTGGAGATAAGCACCCGCCCGCCTAAATTTATCGGTAAACCTGAGGACTGGAAAGAGGCCGAGAGCGCTTTGGTGAATTCGTTAAAAAGGAAAAAATTGAAATTCAGCATAAATGAGGGCGAAGGCGCTTTTTACGGGCCCAAGATTGATATAAAGATAAAGGACGCCTTGAAGCGGCCGTGGCAGTGTGCCACCATACAGTGTGATTTTGTCCTTCCGGAACGCTTTGACCTGACATATATAGGAAAAGACGGCAAGGAGCACAGGCCCATAATGCTTCACAGGGTTATACTAGGTAGTATAGAGCGCTTCATAGGCACGCTGATAGAGCATTATGCCGGTGAATTCCCGCTGTGGCTCTCGCCGGTTCAGGTCGCGGTTATTCCGATATCGAAAAACCAGAACAGCTATGCGGAAGCGATCAAAGAAAAGTGTTTGGAAAACGGCCTAAGGGCGGGGCTTAATAAGCGGGACGAAAAGATGCAGAAAAAGATCAGGGAAGCGGAGATGGAGAAGACGCCTTATATGCTTATAGTCGGCGGGAAAGAGGAAAAATCAGGCACTGTCTCTGTCAGGTCCAAGAAAAAAGGAGACCTCGGCAGCATAAAGATAGAGGCCTTTCTGAAACAGGCGAAAGAAGAAATCGAAAAAAAGCAATGAATTTGAACGAAACAGGGGGGTGGTCCTTATTCGAATCAGAATCAGAGCCAATGAGAGGATTCGCGCAAGAGAAATAAGAATAATAGGTGAGGACGGCGAGCAGATAGGAGTGGTTTCCGCCGACAAGGGATTAAAGTTGGCGAAGGAAAAGAACCTTGACCTTGTAGAAGTCGCCCCGAACGCAAGCCCGCCGGTATGCCGTATAATGGATTTCTCGAAATATAAATACGAACAGGAAAAGAAAGAGCGCCTGGCGCGAAAGAAACAGCGGATAGTCCACATTAAAGAGATAAAACTGAAACCCAATATAGAGGAACACGATTATCAGACCAAACTTCGCAATCTCAAGCGGTTTCTTGACAGGGGCGATAAGACAAAGATAACCCTGATGTTCCGGGGCAGGGAAATGGCACACGTGGATATCGGCAAGAATCTGATGAACAGGCTCATGAAAGACCTTAGCGGAGTCGCGCAGGTGGAGAGGTCGCCCCTTCTCGAGGGCAGGTTCATGGTCATGATAATGACGCCGAAATAAAAAGGAGAAAAAATGCCGAAACTTAAGACAAGAAAAGCCGTGGCCAAGAGGTTCAGGCTTACAAAGAAGGGAAAGATCAAAAGGTCAAAAGCGGGCAAAGCCCACATATTGACGAAGAAGGCAAGAAGCAGAAAGAGACACCTTAGAAAGAGCACGCTTGTCTCAAAATCATTTCTGAGAAAAGTTAAAATGCAGTTGCCCTACGGGTAGATGGTTTGCCGGTTTACCAGTTTTCCGGTTAACCGGTCAACTGGCTAACTATTAGGTGACAATCGTAAAGGAGATAAAATGGCACGAGTAAAACACGCACCGGCTTCCAGAAGAAAAAGAAAAAAGATATTAAAGATGGCCAAAGGGCAATACGGCGCCAGGAGCAGGCTTTATCGGACGGCGAAAGAGTCTGTCGCCAGGGCCCTGGCGTATAGCTATAGAGACAGAAGGGCCAAAAAGAGGGAATTCAGGGCCCTTTGGATAACGAGAATCAATGCCGCCTGCAGGGAATCAGCCATGTCTTATAGCAGATTTATAAACGGCCTGAAAAAGGCAAAGGTGGCTATAGACAGAAAGGCCCTGGCCGATATCGCGGTCCGCGATAAGGCCGGGTTCGGCAAATTGGTCGAGGTCTCTAAAAATGCTCTGGAGAAGAAGAAATGAAGCTGAAGCCGCCCCAGGTGGTGGTATTAAGTTTCCTTATAACAATCGTCATAGGCGTTATACTTTTGAGCCTGCCTGTCGCCGGCGGGACTGAGGATCGCATAAGCCTGATTGACAGGGTATTTACCGCGACAAGCGCTACGTGTGTGACCGGCCTTATAGTGCGCGATACCCCCAATGACTGGAGCCCTTTCGGCCAGGCGGTGATATTCATCCTGTTCCAGGCGGGCGGGTTGGGCATAATGACGTTGTCCACGTTCTTTGCCGTGCTTTTAGGAAGGAAGTTTACCTTAAGCCAGAACGTGGCGATACATAGCGCGCTTGACCATAACAGGGTTTACGGCGCAAAGAAGCTCATAAAATATATAGTTGGGCTTACAGTATTTGTGGAATTGGCCGGCGCGTTGCTTTTATTTTTGAGGTGGAACCACACCCAGAGCTGGCCGCTTAAGGAAAAGATAATAAAATCCGTATTTCACTCGGTCTCGGCTTTTTGCAACGCGGGCTTTTCGCTTTTTTCCGACAGTTTCATGGGTTTTGGAGGGGACATTTATATAAATATCATCATGGTCTCCCTTATTTTCATCGGAGGGATAGGGTTTATTGTGATCCTGGATCTATTGAAAGGCATATTCTCCGTCAGCGGATACAAAAAATCCAGATTATCCCTTCAGTCCAAGATAGTCCTGATCACATCCCTGGTTTTGATAATCATAGGGACGGTATCTATACTGGCCATCGAAAACAATAATATCCTGGAAGGGATGCCGCTTAAAAATAAATTGCTCGGCTCGGCCTTTCAGGCGGTAACGTCAAGGACGGCCGGGTTTAATACCTTGCCTATATCCGGATTCGCCCCTCCGACACTCATGGTTTTATTGTTTCTTATGTTCATAGGCGCCTCTCCGGGCTCCACGGGCGGCGGGATAAAGACCTGCACCTTTGCGATTGTGATGGCTACCGTATTTACTATGAGCAAGAACAGGGACAGGGTTTTTATATTCGGGAGGACCATACCGCGGGGTGTCGTGAGAAGGGCGATTTTGATATTTATCATGGCGCTCGCGTGGATATTCGTGGCGACGTTTATTTTTGCCATGGTCGAAAAGGCCAATCTCGGGGGTGATAGTATAATAATGAAGTCGCTTTTTGAGGTCACTTCCGCTTTTGGGACTGTGGGGCTTACCACGGGCATAACGCCGCATCTTTCGGCGATAGGAAAGATACTGATAATAATAACGATGTTTGCCGGAAGGGTGGGGCCGCTTACGCTGGCGCTCGCAGTCGCCATAAAAGAGGAGAAGGTCGATTACACATACCCCGAAGAAAGGGTTATGGTCGGGTAAAACTAGGGATAAAAAATGAGATCCCTCGTCCCTAAACTTCGGGACTCGGGTAGGAGGAAACCATGAGACAGTTTGCCGTTATCGGATTGGGGAGGTTCGGCTCAAGCGTCGCCAGGACACTCAGCGAAAAAGGAAAAGAGGTCCTCGGCGTAGACAGCAGGGAGCAGGTCGTGCAGGAG
>JAUWWU010000037.1 GCA_030616695.1 Candidatus Omnitrophota bacterium
ATATTATAGCCTCTCGGTGTTGTGATCAAAAGGTTCTTTATGTCGTCAAATGTCTCCCTATCCTCTTCCTGCAGTCTTGCTATTGTCTCTACCTCTTTAGCTTCGGTATGAAAAAGCATCGCCCTCAGGCCCCTCATTTCCGCATGAACAATGTCCGCAATGTCTCTTGTCGTAAGCCCGTAATAAGCCGCTTTTTCTTTATCAATGACAAGTCTATATTCTGGACGGCCCGGCTCTATGGAGCGCTTCAAATCTGCTATGCCCGGCACAGACGCTATACCCTGCCCTATGCCTGCTATTAATTCGTTGAGCTTATCATAATTATGGCCATAGACATCCATTTTGACTTCGGGCACACCCGGCGCCATTACTTCGGAAAAATAGATAAAGCCTCCTCTGTATCTTCGCTCTATCTCTTTTATCCTGGGCCTCAGCCATTTTATTATATTTTCGGTTGACTGCCGCCTTTTCGCAAAAGGAAGGAGGCTCACATAAATCCTCGAAGACCACCCTTCTACTCTCGAGGAAAAACTTTCAATTGCCGGATGCTGAGAAAGGATATCCTCTATCTCCTCTACCATTTCATCGGAGGCATCGAGCTTTGCGCCAGCCTCAAGCCGCGCAAATATAGTGAATTTGCCCTGTTCTGTCTGGCCTATTCCTTCTTTATCGAGGCCCTTGAATAATAAAAGTGAGATAATAAATATTACAACGGCCGCTGAAATAAAAAGATATCTTTTTCGTAGAACATAAGACAGGCACTTCTGGTATTTCTTCTTCAACAGCGCCAGGTCTATACCGGCCCGCGCCGCACCAAGAAAATACGAAGACAGGGTCGGTATTAATGTAAGTGCTACAAAAAGAGATGCCGTAAGCGAAAATGTCACAGTCAGCCCCAGGCCTCCGTAGAGCATTTTAATATCCTCTGTTACAAACATTATTGGCAAAAACACAACTATTGTGGTAATAGTGGAAGCGACTATGGCCAGAAACACCTCTTTCGTGCCTATGATCGCCGCCTCAGTTGCGGCCAATTTTTTTTCTCTTTTGGAAAATATATTTTCCAGCACGACTATGGAATTATCGACGAGCATGCCTATACCCAGCGCGAGGCCACTTAGAGTCATGACATTTATACTCATCGGGTTCTGCGGCATGAGGAGATTTCTAAAATACATCAATGCGAAAGTAGCGACAACCGACGTCGGGATAGAGGTAAATATTATAAAAGTGGAGCGGCCGTTTCTCAAAAAATAAAAAAGCACGAATGCGGCCAATATTGCCCCGTAGAGCAATGACTTTTTCACCGTATCTATGGCTTTTATTATAAATCCGGCCTGATCGGTTATAATCTCGATATGCAAATCCCTATCCAGAATAAGGCCCAGTTGAGCCAGCTTTTCCTTTATGGGGCCTTTTAGCTGTTTTTTTACGCCGTCCACGACTTTTATAGTATTAGCCGCCGATTCTTTGTGTATATATAGAGAGACGATATCGCTCGGTATCTTTTCCGGTTCGATACCGAGGCGGGCATAATTTTCCGCTTTAAGAAAAGAATCCTCCACCTTTGCAATATCTTTTAATTTCATAAGTGAACCCGAAGGCGTGGTAGTTATAGGAATATTTTTTATTTCATCGACGGTTTCGAATTCTCCGATAATCCTCAGCATATATTTGTCTCGCTCACCTTCAACCTCGCCCGCTAATAGATTTAAATTGTTTATTCCCAATTTGTCTATTACGCTCAAAATGGGGATATTATAGGCATTGAGCTTATCCTGGTCAAGCTCTACAATTATCCTTCTCTCGCGTCCTCCGTATACATCTACGTTGGCAACACCTTCAACCCTTAAAAGAAACTCTTTTATGTCCTCATCGATAACCCTTCTGAGATATTCGGTCGTATATTTCTTGCTTGTCACCGCCGCTATCATTACATAGGTATCGGATTCTTCGTACCTGGCAATAATGGGACGCTCTATTTCTTTCGGGAGCTTATTTTTGACCCTCGCAAACTTCTCCCGGACTTCCAGGACCGCAAAGTTCATATCCGTCCCGGCCTCAAACCTCATCACTACCTGCGACTCTCCTTTTTCGGATCTTGACATGATCTCTTCAACGCGGTTAACCGTTGAAACCGCATCTTCTATGGGCCTTGTTACCAGTTCTTCTACTTCTGTCGGCGGCATGCCGCCTCTTACGCGCGTGATTATGGTTATCTTCTTATGTCCTATACTGGGCATAAGTTCCACGGGTAGTTTAGTCAGGGATATTACGCCTATAAGAAGGACTGCGACAAACAACATCAATATAGCTATAGGTCTTTGTACCGCGGTTTTGGATAGGTCCATTATTCCGTATTCCGTCGTCCGTATTCCGCATACCGCCTACCATGGTGGAATGCGGAGAGGTCTATTTCCTACTTTTCAAATATGCCTTTTATGTTTTGCAAGCAGTTCGGTTGCGATAATATAAAGGGAAGGGATGACGACCAATGTCAAAAATGTTGATACCAGAAGGCCTCCCATAACGGTAATTGCGAGCGGCGATATAAGCTCTCCGCCTTCGCCGATTCCCAGGGCCAAGGGTAGAAGTCCCAAAACGGTAGTCAATGTCGTCATCAATATAGGCCTTAAGCGGGTATTGGCCGCCTCTATTACCGCCTCATATACTTTTTTGCCTGACCGGATAAGGCCGTTGATATAATCTATCAGCACTATGGCATTATTAACTACTATTCCTCCCAGCACTATGATACCGAGAAGGGCGACGACATTGAGTGTCGTCCCGGTAATAAAGAGGGCAGCGGCTATGCCGATCACGGATAAAGGCACTGTGAACATTATTACAAAGGGCTGCCATAGCGATTCAAACTGAGCAGCCATTATCATATACACAATAAGGATTGCTAAAATAAGGGCGAACCGCAGGCTATTGAACGACTCGCTCATCTGTTCGCGTTCGCCTGTCAGTTTCGGTTTTGTGTATCCGGCCGGTATTTCTGCCCTATCTATAACGCGGGTAAGGTCTTGCATAACCTCGTTTATCTTGCGGCCGAATACATTAGCATATATCAATACGGTCCTTTCTTTATCGATCCTTTTTATCTCGCTGGGGCCTTTTCCGAGCCTAAACTCAGTCACTTCTTCAAGAGGCACCTCTGTTCCGTCAGGCGAGACAACTCTTATCTGCTTTATTATCGAAAAATCCTTCCTGTCTTCTTCTCTTAATCTTACTCTTACGTCGATCTCTTTCCCTTCCTCCTTAAATTTCGTGGCGACCCATCCGTCCACGGCGATCTGGGCTGTCCGGGCTATATCATGAACCGACAGGCCATAAAGGGCTGCTTTGTTTCTATTCACTACTATTTTGGTTTCCGGTGCGGGCTCTTCCATGCTGCTTTTCACGTCATAAACCCCTTTTATGCGCTTGATGTCAGTCATCATGGATTCGGACATAGCCATAAGCTCTTCAAAATCCGGCCCTTTGACCTCAATGACGATGGGAGTCCCTTCTTCCTGAAAAGCCGATTGGATTATACTCTGAGAAATCACAAATTTTACCTTCCCGCCTTCCATATCGACAGAATCTACCCTTTTCTTCAAATCCTGAATAAACCTATCGGTAGTAATTCTTCTTCTTTTTTTAAGGCTGACCGATATCTCCGCCTGGTTATTCTTAAGCATCTCCACTGTCCCGGACGTAGCAGATTCCTCTTTATTTGATCCCACTGTAGCGCTTACGTTGTTAACATACCTCATATCAAGTATTTCTTTCTCTATGCGCTTTGAGATATCATTGGTTATGTCCAATTTGGTGCCGGCCGGCATATCCAGTTTTATCATAAACTGCCCCTCGTCGACCTTGGGCATGAATTCCTTTCCGATAAAGTTAAAAAGGAGGAGGCTTCCCAGAAAAATAAAGAATATGGCCGTTAATCCCTTTTTCCGGTTTGCGAGAAAATCTTTCAATACCCTGGAATAGCTTTCTGACAATTTTTTAAGCCAGCGGTCGGCGATCTTGACTATCTTTAAATGGGATAATTCCTTCTCCTCCCCGACTATAGCAAGCCTGGGTATAAGGGAGAGCGCCACAAATAAAGAAGCCAGAACGGAAAAGGTAATAGTAAAAGCCAGGTCTTTAAATATCTGGCCTGCTATGCCTACGACAAACGCAAGCGGAAGAAATACGGCCACTGTCGTTAAGGTGCTTGCCGTAATAGCGGAATTTACCCCCTCTGTCCCTTTTATGGCCGCGTTCTCGGAATTTTTCCCCAGGCGGCGGTATCTAAAGATATTTTCCATTACGACTATCGCGTTATCTACGAGCATTCCTATCCCGAGGGCTAAGCCTCCGAAAGAGATTATATTTATAGATATATTCGAAAAGTACATAAGGCTGAAGGCTGCCATTATCGAAACCGGTATTGCAAAAGCGACGATCGCGGAGTTTTTAACGTTTCTGAAGAAAAAGAAGAGGACTAATATGGCCAGTATCCCGCCTTGAAGAGCGGCGCCCGTTACGCCGTTGATGGCGCTCCGTATGAATTTTGACTGGTCATAGTCGACGTTTATACTGACGTTTCCCGGCAAGATCTCATTTATTTTTTGCAATTCCCTCAAAACCTTCTGGACGGTCCTTATTGTATTGGCTTCGGCCTGTTTCTGTATAGAAACCGATACGTTCTCCTTTCCGTTGTAACGGGAATAACTGGTTCTTTCCCTGAAGCCATCTTTCACATCGGCAATATCGCTTAATTTTATCAAGCGCTTTTCTTGAATAATTTTTTCTTCTCGTTGCTTCAATCCATACTGTTCCTCATCAAGCGCGACAATTGTCGAATCTATTTCTGAAACGGCTTTGAATTCGCCTATTGTCCTTACTAGCCATTCAAAAAATCTCTCTTCGGTGGTCCCGGCAGGATAATTGAGATTTGAGTTGCGTAAAGAATCTACAATAGAGACAAGGTCTATTCCGGAATTATACAGCGCGCCTCCGCTCACGTCCACCTGTATCTCTCTTTCTATGCCGCCGGAAACCGCACAGGAAGCAACGCCCTCGGTCTTATCCAGCCTGTCCTTTATGTACAGCTTTGAAATCTCATACAATTCATTAAGAGGCCTTTCGCCGCTTACGCTTAAAGTCATAATCGGCCTGGCAAAAGGATTGAATTTCATCACAATCGGTTCTTCCGCTTCTCTCGGCAGCCCATCCTTTATAAGGTCTATCTTTTCCCTCATGGCGAGAGCCGCAAAATTCATACCCGTCCCCCAATTAAATTCCACCATGACAATGGATACGCCTTCGCGGGAAGTGGATATAACACGTCTTGCGTTTTTTACGGTGCCGACCGCTTCCTCGACCAATTTCGTGATCAGTGTCTCGACTTCTTCCGGGGCGGCATTAGGGTAATTGGTCAATACGGTAAGCTGCGGGTATGTTATTGACGGGAAAAGTTCCTGCGGCAGGCGGCTCCAGGAGATAATCCCAAGGAGGATTACTCCTAAAAAAATCATTGTTACGGTTACCGGCTTTTTTACGGAAAATCCGGGCAGGCTCATTCTTCATCCTTAAGCGTGGTGGGGACGCTTTCTTGGGGCATAGGCTAATGTATTATTTATCGCCTTTATCCGCATGATTTCTTTCGCCTTTAGCAAAGGAATCTTACGGGTTCCCCCAAGGAATTGGCTAATTATTCAATAGCGAGCCACTTTCCTTAAAGTAAAAACAAAGCCAAGAAAGCGTCCCCAGGCACGGTTTTTGGTGTATTCGCTACGCGCTATTGGTTCAACTGCTATGGCTTTTATTCTGTGCTAATAATCTCTATTTTTATGCCGTCTTTTATGGCTTCTTTGGCTTTAGGCGATTCAAGGACTATTTCCTGGCCCTCAGCAAGCCCTTCGCTTATCAGAGCCAGCCTCTCCGTTGCCCTTTCCACTTTAACGGGTATCATCCTGGCTGTAGCCTGCTCAAAACCAGATGGCGTTTCTTCCTTCTTCCGCTTTCGGCCAAAAAGCCCTTTCGGCGCTTTTTCTTCCTCTCTTACAACTCTTACAACCCCGAATACTATATAACCACTCTCTCTCTTGTGCAGCGCTTCCTTCGGCACTACGATGGCATCCTTTTTTTCAAAAGTTGTAATCTCTGCCTTGGCAAACATGCCCGGTTTTATAAGATGTTCTTTATTGGGGACAAGGATCCTCACTGTCTGCGTCCGGCTTCTTCCTTCTATCATAGGAGACGCTGAATCTACAACCCCTTCGAAAACCTCATTTCCGAATGTCTCAAGTTCCACCTTTACTTTTTGGCCGACCTTTACCTTACCCATATCCCTTTCTATAATGCCGACTTCGCAGAAGACGCTGCTTATATCTATAAAAGTGGCTGTAACATCACCGGGAGTAACAAGCTCTCCTTCATTTACCTTGCGGGTGCCCATAAAACCGTCGGAGGGGGCGTAAAAATTCCTTCTTTCCACCTGAATTTCGGCTGACTCTAATTCAAGTTCTCCCTGCCTGAGTTTATCGGCAGTTATAGCGCCGAGTTCATATAACGCCTTATTTTTATCATACTCGATCTTGGTATACTCAAGTTTAATGGCCTCTTCCTGCTGATTCTGCGATACTACGATGTCACCCTTTTTTACTTCATCCCCTTCTTTAAAATAGAACTTTAAAATGCTGCCGCTATTCTTAAATTTTATCGGTATCTCTTCAAAACCTTTTATAGTCCCGAAAGAAATGATGGTATCTTTATAGTCCATTTTTGCTGCCTTTGTGACCTTTACGGGTATTATCTCCTCAGCCGCCTTTTCCGGCGTCTTCCTGCCGAATAAGCCCCTCCGCGCAGATAGACCCGGCTCCCTTCTTGAGATAACAGATCTTCCCCACATGACAATAAGGGCGCAGATGACAATGATTACGATGAACAGCGTTTTATTCTTTTTGAAGAAGTCCATTTTAGAACCCCCGTTTTTTTAATTATTGCCCTAAAAATAATCCGGCAAGCCTATTGCCGTGTTCAATGCGGCTATGGATGTATGCAAATCTTTCTCTGCCGTAAAATATGCTTCGTTTCCTCCCATGAGACGGGCCAGGCCTTCAAACAATTCGGATAACTCAGCCTCTCCGATACTGTGTTTGAGTTTAAGTATTTTAACTTCTTTTTCCTGGAATTCTTTCTGTTTCTTTGCCGCCTCCAGTTGAATCTGCGCCTTTTCGTAAGCGTAAAAGGCCTCTTTTACCTCCATGACCACTTTTTTTCGCATCTCATTCAACTCTTCCTGGGCGCGTAAATAACTTATTTCTGCCTGCTGTGCCTCGGAAAACTGTTTTAGATTATCAAGGATCCCCAACTTCCAGGCCGTGCCCTTGGATTCAGACGCCCCATAATAAGTACTTAGAGTGGCGGGGTCTTCTCGCTTATATAGAGAATACGTCCCGGTGCTTCCGAGAAAAGGCCAGACTACTTCAAGCCCCGCATACCACTTCCTTTTAGGGTCTAAGCTTGATTCGTCACGAGTATCCCAATCAAAGTCTTTTTTATATACTTCCGAGGATTTTTTGTAATGTCCTGCTAAATCCACGCGCGGCATTTTTTTTGCCTGCCCGATTTTCTTTCCGTATTCGGTTGATTTAACAGTCAATGCGCTCATCTTTAAATCAGGCCTGTTTTCCATAGCGAGTGAAAGGCATGCCGCCATATCCCTGTCTATCTTCTTTGGCGGGATATCGATGGCAATATCAATATTTCCGCTGTCTTCCATGTTAAGTTTCTGCTCTAAAGCGAGCTTAGCAAGTTCAAAATCGCTTTCTGTGGACATGCTTCTATAATATATCTGATTGACGTTTGATTCGACATTCAGATGTTCGATATCGGGCACTATTGCCTTTTCGTACTTTTTTTTCGCCATCTCATAAAGTGGTTCAACTTCTCCGTAAAGACTTTTTGTATATTCTAAAAACTTCTTGGCTTTGGCAAAGGAATAATAGGCTTGAGCGACCCCGAAATATAAC
>JAUWWU010000071.1 GCA_030616695.1 Candidatus Omnitrophota bacterium
ATGCTAAAACATATTTGTCCCAAAAGCCCGAACGCTATCCAGTATTTCACTTTACCCTCCCTACATCCACCTTTTGCTGTTAAAGACCATTGTCAGAAAATCATATGCCACCTTGAAAGACCTGCCCATGCCGTATTTTGTCTTGCCGTACAGGCGGGGCAAGTGGTTCACCTTTATTTCAGATGCCTTTTTACCTTTCATTATTAAAAGATAGGGTATAAACCTATGGGCGCCCTCTTTTTTAAGGGACAGTTCCTTTATCGCGTTGCTCCTGTATGCCCTCAATGTGCATGATATATCGTGAAGGTGGCTTTTAAAAACATTATTTTGCACAAGATTGGCAAATCTCGAAGCTATCTTTTTGGAGAGAGGGTCCTTTCTTAGATGGCGCCAGCCGCATACAAAGTCATACCCCTTTTTTAATTCGGAGATAAGGCGGGGTATATCATTGGGGTCGTTTTGCATATCACCGTCCATGGATATAATTATATGCCCGCGCGCTTTCTCAAAACCCAACTTAAGGGACGCTGTCTGCCCACGCCTCCGATCCGAATTTATTACTGCAAGGTTTCCATCCCGCTCCGCTATCTCTCGCAGGATGGATGGGGTCTTGTCGGTTGAGCCGTCATTGACAAAAATCATTTCATAAGGGCTCGCCAATGAATCCATGACATTTTTAACGCAATCATACAACGGCCTCACCGATCTCTCCTCATTAAAAAACGGTATTACAACCGAATATTCCATGTCAACCTTTTCTACTTTCTATTACTTATAACGTATATCTCGTTCTGGAAAATCTCTCTCAAGGGGCCGGGCTCGCTTCTGTTAAACGAGTCCTTTAATTCTTTATCAAGCCTTATGCGCCTTTTCCAGACGTAATAACTGTCAAGGACGTATAAATCCTTTTTCCTCCTTTCGGGGATAAAGGTATCGTAGTCTTTTCTTTTTATGACGCAGAAGACCCTTTTTCCGGAACGCAAAAACCTCAAAAGCGAGGAAGCGCTTTTAATCTCCGGCGCACCGGCGCTGTCATACATGACCTTGACATTGTCTATAGGCATCTCGAAATATACCTGTAATTCCTCCGGTATTATCCCGTGCGAACCTATTCCTATCCTGTCGCCTTCTTTGATTTCGGCTTTGATCGCCGCAGCCGCGCGTTCCATCTTATTCGTAAAAAGGCCAAGGGGCGGTGAGATAACCGCCGCGAGATACAACATGGCGAGTGACAAAACCAGACTTAGCGGCATAAAGACGCTATTTTTAAAACGATAGCCGGCTGCCAGGAGAACCGGAACGAGTATTAGCGTACATTTCCATAAGGCGGTTTTGCTTCCGCCGGTTATACGGTCTGAAAAGATGAACAAAAGGGCGAATATGCTAACGGCTATAAGTGTAGCCAGATACGGCAGCCTAAACCCCGCTTTCGAGAAAAAGTTCCTGTCTAAAACAGCGTTCTTAAAATTCACCGCTACTCATATAGCAGCTGCCGGCGACAGCGCCAGGAGGTAATGCGTCCTTTTTTCTGGTACGAATGTAAAAAAGAAAAATATGATCGTAAACCATGCGGTCAAGAAAAGGTATGCGTCCTTTCCGTCCTGCCCGCGCCCTTCTAAAGAACGGGCCGATAATATGCGGGCGCTGCTTACAAGCGCAAAAGGCATAAAAAGCGAGTACGGCAGGAATTTTGCTATCAATGCGCCCATGTAAAAACCAAGGCCCTTAAAATAGTTTGCAATAAAAAGGCCGCCATGCCCCCGGCCCAGGCGCTGCAATATCTCGCGGCCCCACACGTGGCTCACATACGCGTCCCCGTGCGTCCTATACATAAGATAGAACCACGGTGCTATAATCAGGAAAAAAACAGCAATCCCCGCCAATATATCGGCCGCGCCGAATATTTTTTTTTCTTTTTTTATAAGGCAAAAGGCGGTAACTATGAGTAGCGGTATTATCAAACCGACAGGGCCTTTTACCAAAAAGGCAAAAGCCAGGGCGGCAAAGAATAACGGGGAACTTTTCCTGTCTCGCCTGCCCTTGTAAAGCCTTATAAAATAATAGAGCGCCAGCGTGATGAAAAAAACCAAAGACATATCAGGCACGGCGAGCCTCGCATATCTATAATACAAGGGAGTGGTGGCCGAAAACAAGGCTGCGAATAAGCCAATCCTTGTGTCCTCAAAAAATAGGTTTGATATAGCGAAGACCAAGAAGGCGCATAATGCCCCGAATATTATCGAGGGCAGCCTGGCTGCAAACCAGTTAACCCCTAATATCCTAAAAGACGAAAGGATAAGCCAGTAAAAGAACGCCGGCTTCTGAAAGCGCTCTTTCCCCATATAGCGCGGCGTCAGGACATCTCCCGTCTCAAGCATATCTTTCGCGCTCTCAAAATAGAAATTTTCGTCACCCTTGAATTCAAAACCGACATCCCGGGCGCCAAATGAAAACAAAAATGCGCAAAATACAAGAATAAACAGAGCCGGATAAAATATCTTCATCATTTCCTTATCTTAATATCGACAAAAGCGGCCGTAAATGCCGAAAGGAAGGATGCCTCCCCCAGCAGTTTGATGGAATCCTCCGCCATCCTGAATATGTCCTGCCTGTACCTCAGGTCTCCGTAGGACATGCCCTTAAAGAAAAAATGCGTAAATGTCTCGATATTATTCGATATAAAATCCAGGAAGAACATTATAAAAAACAGGGCAAATCCGCCTATTATCAATCCCACCATATACGGATGTTTCTTAAATTCCTTCACAAAATCTTTTATAAAAAAGGCCGCTATTATACCGTACGCCAGAAGTATAAAATCGTCTATATGGTCTGTTAATGCCGTCTCTTTGATGCGAAACAAAAGATGGATAAATTTATCGATATTCTCGTGAATAGAAAGTATCTCGTCGAACCCTAAGAAAAGGAAGCCTGCGGCGGCTATAAAAAACGGCCTTGCTGAAGGATTTTTCCGCCAGCTTAAAGAGCCCTCTTTTTCTAATATCCTGCATGTAAGGAACGATACATATGCGACCGCCAAAAGCTGGAAAAATGAGTAAAGAGTGACCAGCCTTCTCTCCGCAAAATGGTAATAAAACGGGCCCGTTGTCCAGGCTATTACAATGACCATGGCAGTTAATAAAAATAAAATTACGACCTTGGGCAGTATCTTTCTTTTATTGCCCTGCAGCATCAGATACCTTTCTTATTCGTTAAAAGATATACTTCATGCCTCAATATGTCCTTTAGGATGTCCTTTTCGCCGCGAAGTATCTCCGGAATAATCTCTTTATTGAAGCTTCTCTTCAACCGCGTCTTCCAGGTCTCTCTTTTATCGATAAAAACCAGCCTGCGTTTAAACCTTTCCGGGATGAATTTATCATAATCTTCGGCTGAGATTACAAGGTATATACCGCCTCCGGAGGTAAGAAATTTTTCTATTCTGTCTTTATGCACAATGTCTGAGCCGGGATACACCCCTTTCATGTTGGCTTCCACAATCTGCCTGTCTAAATATATGCCGAGCCTCTGCTGGCTTATATTTACCGAGCCGACGCCTACCTCATCTTCCTCCCTAAGGCTCTGCTCGATCTCTTTGGCAAAAATGCGCATTGAGTTATCGTTCAAAAGAGGGATGGCCCTTCCTGCGAGAAAAAACATGAACACGCCCATCGCAATCGGCAAAGCGGTAAGCGTGATCTTATTTTTCTTTAGGATATAAGGGATTATGAGAATAAGCGGCGTTAATATAAACGCGTATTCATATATAGCAACTTCGAACGGATATAGGTGCTTCATGGCATAAAGAAGGGCCGCAACGGCAACGGTATAAACTGCTGTTATCAATAAATACGGTATTATAAAGCCTGCTTTCCCGAATTGGACCCCGCGCTCCTGGAGATTAACCAGATACCTTGCTATAACAAGGGCGCATGCGGGAGCAATAGGCAGCATATAATGGTATTCCTTGACTGAAATAAGCGTAAAGAATATAAATATCCCGAAAAAGAAACTCAATATCAACTTATAAGAATCTCTCTCGCGCGAGTATGTATTTTTGCTCTTAAAGGCGTTAACGATAGCATTAGGCAAAAAAAGCGAATAAGGAGCAAACCATCCGAGCAATATCGGGATATAATAAGGGAGTTTTTTTAAATATGACGCCAGGAAGGCAAGGCCTCTTTCGTTATCCGGGGCGTAAAATATCCTCATCATGGTCTCGCGGACAAAAATATGGTTCAGGTATTTCTCGCCGTGCAGCTTATACATGATCAAATACCACGGTAAGGCGATGACGAGGATAATAAATATGCCCGCCGGGATGTTCATGGTTTTCAGGAGCTTCCATTTTTTGCTGCTGGCTATAAAGAGAAATACGACGATAAGCGGGAGTGTAAAACCCACATACCCCTTATTCAGGGTAGCCAGCCCCAGGACAATAAAAAAGTAGGTGAAAAATCTCTTGTTTCCTTCCGTCCCCCTCAAGCCTTTTAAAAAAAGATATATAGAATATGTGATAAAGAAGGTCAACGCCATATCCGGAGAAGCGTACCTTGCATACATAAAAAATATGGCGAATGTGGCGAGCAATCCTGCGGCCAGAGTCCCTGTCTTGCGGTCAAATAGCCTGCGGCCGATATTGAAAGTAAATATCACCGTAAGGAGGGCGAAGATGGCGGAGGGAAAGCGGACGGCAAAATTATTGATGCCGAAAACAAGATACGAAAGGCTTACAAGCCAGTAAAAAAGAATAGGTTTCTGGAACCTGAACCGCCCCTGATAATAGGGCGTCACCCAGTCATGCCTGGCAAACATCTCTTTGACACTCTGAAAATAGAACTTCTCGCTCTCTATTATCGGGAGGGCTCCGCCCAAATGATATGTAAACAAAATAGCGCAGAATATAAACAATAAGATCTTTATACCAAGTTCTGTTTCTCTCAAGGTAATTCCCTTTTTTTTGAAGTCAAAGTATATATAAGATAGCATAGGGATATTGTCATTTCAAGGGTAAAATTAGGTTATTATATTATCCAGTAATATGGAGAGAGGGTGGGGTGTGTGGGCATAGCGACGCCCCTTAAAGGGGCGTCGCTTTTTGCCGCTATTTTCCCAGCCGTGAGGGGATAGCGTTTCTCCAGGTATGGCTCAATTTTATCAAAGGAAGGTCTATTACTTTTGTCCCGCCGCACTGAACAGTGAGTTTTTCTCCGCCGACATTGCCCAGGGCCTTACAGGAAATCGAATGCCTTTTCGCTATCTTCTCTAAAGCGGCTGACTTATCTTTCCTGACAGAGACTATGATCCTCGACGGGGTCTCTCCGAAAAGAATAGCGTCTTTTCTCATATCGCCTTCTAATTCTACGGTAGCGCCCAACATCCTATTTTTGTTTGTAATGCACGATTCCGCCAGCGCTACGGCCAGCCCGCCTTCAGAACAATCGTGGGCAGAATTAATTATCCCCGCCTCGATCGCTTCAAGGCACGCCTGCTGGACCGCTTTTTCTTTATTTATATCTATCTCCGGCCTGCCCTTCTTCATCTTATGAACAAGGTATAGGTATTCGCTGC
>JAUWWU010000143.1 GCA_030616695.1 Candidatus Omnitrophota bacterium
CTTTCCCCCGCTTTTTCGCCTGCCGAATAACCTTGCTGGTATCACCTTTGTGTCATTTGCGACTAGACAGTCCCCCTTTTTTATATATGACGTTATATCCTTGAAGGTCCCATGAGAGACCGAACCGCTTTTGCGCTCGACGATCATAAGCCGGCATCTATCGCGCTCGCCAAGAGGATATTGCGCTATAAGTTCTTCGGGGAGCACATAATTGAAATCATTTAATTTTAATGTCATAATAGAACCCAACACCTAATTATTTCAATATGTCCTTTAAATCCGCGATCCTCGCGCCGGGATAATAAAATTTGAATATATCTTCTGCTTTAAAACGTTGCCTCGCCATATAATACGCACCCCACTGGCACATACCTACGCCGTGGCCCCAGCCCCTGCCGTCAAATATTGCCGCAGTGTCTTCTATCTTTACGGTAAAATCGGTGCTTCTTATAACGTTGGGGCCTACAGCTAACCGAAATTTATTCGCCGACATCTTCTTAACGCCAAGAGAATCGGCTATACTAACGACCTTTACGCGCCCCGAAGCGTCTCTTGATGATGTTTTTATACTCCTTATATTTCTTATTTTATAGCCGTTTTCCTTGAGTTTTTCTTCGATGAACTCTAAAGGAATTTTTTTGACCCAGTTAAAATGAGGCGATCCTTTACAATACCCGCAGCGCCGGCCCTTTAATGGCCTGATATTTGTGCCCCATAATAAAGACGCGTCCTCGGTATGCCCGCCGCAGGTCGCATGAAAATACGCCGGCAATATTTCCTGCCCGTATATAAGGACATTTCCCGCTGTCTGCTGCACAGCCCTATTTGTGCGGAATTTCTCGGATGTCTTACCGCCGTAAACCTGGGAATATATGTCGCTTCTTACATCGTAATCTTTGCCTTCCGACTCAATGGTCTTATAAATCGCGAATGTCCTCGAAGCTATTGCCTGCGCCTTAAGCGCCTCCATGGGCCACCAATGCGAAACTTCATGGTAAAGGACGCCGCTTATGTAATCTTCTATGTCAAGGTGGTTGATTACCATAAGCTTGAGGCCTTCTGTCCTCATGATATCCATCTCTCCCCTGAACCTGCGCCCGTTAACGTATATATCGGCTACGCTGTCTGTTTTTATCTTGATCCCGTAAATTTTGAATTGCTCCTCTCCTATTAATATACCGCTATATATCGGCTTGACGGTTACATCCCTTAAATTATTTCCCTCTTTTATGGGCTCAAGTAGCGGCAGGGCACATATGCCGTAATCACCCTTTATTTTCAGGTTTATTTCCGGGGCATCTATTATGACGGCGACTCTTACCAGGTAAGAAACGGGCCTCGTCGGCCGGGAGGACATCGCAGAGATATCTTTATCATATACGAGAAAAAGCAATAATAAAAATGTTAAACATATAGCTAATTTTTTTCTCATCTTAAAATATCGTTTAAGAGGGGACGTTTCACTTTGCCGTAACTCTTTATGTGATAAGAAGTTACAAACAGTCATTTTCCACTTTTACGAGCCCACAAAAACGGAAATCGACATGTTGCAACTTCTTTATTTGTAAAGGGTTATAACAAAGTGAAACGTCCCCTACCTTTTAGTTATGAAATAAAAAATAACGGATAATAAAATACTTACGATAATACATGTCATTACCGGAAAATAGAAGGTGAAATTTTCTCTTTGAATATATATATCGCCCGGTAATTTTCCGAGCCACGGTATTCTGTCTGCAAAAAGAACGATGATCCCCATCATCACCATAATCGCACCGACCAAAATAATTACCTTGGCAACCCCGCTTAAATCTATCATAAACATTCTCCCAAAAAAGTAGCCTGGGTTTAAACCCCGGCTATTTTTTCTGGCTAAATACGCAACCGCAATATTTCTGCCTATAGATATCGTTTTCTCGCGCAGCCTTCTGGGCTTCTTTAAAACCGCCTCTCCAGTCATCATCGATAAAACTAACGCCGAATTCCCTGCTGATCTCGGAGCCGGTCTTCACTATCGCCTCGCGGTCTTGATACGGGCTTACCAAAAGGGTCGTGGTAAACGCGTCGAATCCTTCTTCCTTTGCGCGCCGGGCGGTCTTAGCAAGCCTCATCTTCCAGCATGGGAGGCATCTCGAAGGAGCCTCCGTATTGCTGCCTATATTCTTAAAGAAATCACCCGTATCGTATTCGCCGAATATAATATTAAATTTCGCTTTTCTTGCATAATCGGCGGCTGCCCTACGCCTCTTATCCATTTCGCTAAAGGGGTGTATGTTCGGGTTATAAAAAAATCCCGTTACAGAATTTTTATCCTCTTTGGATAACTCTTGAAACGGGTGGATGGCACATGGTGCACAGCATATGTGTAACAATATCTTCATATCAGATTTATTACTTGTTACTCAAAGTAGTTCCTTCTGCCGCTTGAGGGGATACCCCATATGTTCATAAGCAAGCTCTGTAAGTTCCCTGCCCCGCGGGGTCCTCTTAAGAAACCCGATCTTTAACAAAAACGGCTCTACGACATCCGCTATAGTATCGACCTCTTCGTTCAAAGTGGCGGCCAGCGCCTCTATGCCTACCGGCCCCCCTCTGTAAAAATCCATTATTGACTTTATCACTTTTCTATCTATCGTATCCAGGCCTACGGTGTCGATACCCTGATTATTTAATGCCTTCTCGGCTATCTCTCTGGAAATGGTGCCGTCGGCCTTTATGTCTGTCCAATCCCTGACCCTTCTCAGCAATCGATTTGCGACTCTCGGCGTCCCCCGCGCCCTTTTCCCGACTTCAAGGGCGCCTTCTTCGTCAATAGGTATGCCGAGCAGAGACGCGGAACGCTTTATTATCTCAACCAGCTCCCGCGGCTCGTAAAAATCTAA
>JAUWWU010000014.1 GCA_030616695.1 Candidatus Omnitrophota bacterium
AAAATATCTCCTCAGTGGTGCCTTCCTCTACAATACGGCCTTCCCGCATAACTGCGACCCTATCCGCCAGTTGCGCTATGATTCCGAAATCGTGGGTTATAAAAAGGATGGACATATCATGCTTTTCTTTTATCACCTGAAATAGCTTAAGGATCTCGGCCTGTATGGTAACATCGAGTGCTGTCGTCGGCTCGTCAGCTATTAAAAGTTTAGGCCTTAAGGAAAGTGCCATAGCTATCATGGCTCGTTGCCGCATCCCGCCGCTAAGGCGATGCGGATAATCACCGAACACTCTTTCCGGTGAAGGCATGTGGACTTCTTTCATCAGCGCTATTGCCCTATCGCCCGCTTCCCCTCTTTTCATTTTACTATGGGCGAGGATCTGCTCGATGATCTGTTCGCCTATAGTGATCACGGGGTTTAAAGCGGTCAACGGCTCCTGAAAGACGATAGATATATCCTTGCCCCTGACATTGCGCATTCCTTCCCCGCTTAACGAAAGAAGCGATTTTCCGTTAAAAATGATATCGCCGCTTATTATTTTTCCGGGCTCATCGACCAGCCTCAATATCGACAATGCGGCCACGGTCTTTCCCGAACCCGATTCGCCGACGAGGCCGAAAGTCTCTGCCCTCTTGACCGAGAAGCTAATACTATCTACGGCCTTCTTTTCTCCCCGTTCCGTAAAAAAATGCGTGCTTAAATCCTTAACTTCCAACAAAGCCATATCACCTCTGGATCACCTCTGGAGACGTTTTCCAACTCAAAGCGGAAAGCGTCTCCATTTTTTTATGTTACCTTTTAAGGCGGGGGTCGAGGGCCGCCCGCAATCCGTCGCCGACAAGATAAAAACTTAAGACCGTTATCAATATAGCAATGCCCGGAAAAAGCGTAAGCCACCAGGCGCTATCGATATAAAAACGGCCTGCGCTCATAATATTGCCCCAGCTGGGAGTAGGTATCTGAACCCCTAAACCCAAAAAGCTGAGACTGCTCTCTATTAATATCGCCCCGCCGAGGCTCAGGGTAATGCTCACAAGGACAGAGGCGAACGCATTGGGCAATATATGTCTAAAGGCTATTCTGAAATCCGAGGCGCCCAACGCCTTGGCGGCAATTACAAATTCCCTTTCGCGCAAAGACAAAAACTGCGCCCTTACAAGCCTTGTGAGACCCGTCCAACTCGTAACGCCGATCACGACCATGATATAAACAATCGAAGGCCCCAAGAAAGCTATGATCATAAGGATAAGGTAAAATCTCGGAAAGCACATCATGATCTCAACCAGCCGCATTATCAGATTATCGACCCACCTGCCGTGATAGCCGGCAAGAGCGCCAAGCGTTATGCCGATGACAAGCGCTATTGCCACGGCGATAAAGCCGACGGACAAAGAGATTCTCGCGCCGTACACCATCCTGCTGAAAAGGTCCCTTCCGAGGTCGTCTGTCCCGAACCAGTGTTCTCTTGACGGCGGCTGCAGCCTTTCATCCGCCGAAAGATTCAATTGATACGGGTCGCACCTTGCCAAAAGAGGGGCAAGTATCGCGGCGCAAAACATAAAGATTATGACCAGTGCTCCGAACACAATCTGTTTATTGGCCAATACATCTTTAAGCATCATATCTTATCCTCGGGTCTACAATGGCATACATTATATCCGCCAATACCAGCCCTAAAAGCGTTAAAAAGGCTGATATCACGCCAACGCCCATCACCGTATACAAATCGTAATTCATTATGGCCTCAAAGCCCAGCCTGCCCATACCCGGCCATCCAAAAATAGTCTCTATTATAAAACTTCCGCCGATCAGGGACGGAAGTATCATGCTCGCTATCGTTATGATAGGTAAAAGCGCGTTTTTAAGCGCGTGTTTATATAATACGCGCGATTCCTTCAGCCCTTTTGCCCGCGCCGTCCTTATATAGTCCTGCCGCAATACCTCAAGCATGCTCGAACGCATATAGCGCGATATGCCCGCAAGGCTTACCAGCGAAGTGGCGGCTACGGGAAGGACCAGGCGCCATGCCAGATCCTTAAACGACGCGAAAAACGGATAATACTCTACGTACCACGGCCTCATGCCCGAAATAGGAAACCAGCCCAGGTGTATCCCAAAAAACATGATAAGAAGAAGCGCGAACCAAAAAGTGGGCGTGGAATATCCGATGAATAAAGCAACGGTCATTATCCTGTCATAGGGCGTATTTGCCTTCACGGCAGAACTTATCCCTATCGGGATGGCGATAATATAAATGACGAGTATCGAGATCCCCCCTAAAAGCAATGTGGCCGGCAATCGCTCGCCTATCTTCTCAATAACGGGCCTATCGTCGATCAAGGAATTCCCAAAGTCAAGGAAGACGATCCTCCTGAGCCACATAAGAAACTGGGTGAGGATAGGCTTGTCGAGATTATAGTGCTCCCTGAATTGCTGTCTCGCCGATTCGGCTATTTCGGGGTTTAAGCCGTATTTTATACTTGCAGGGTCTCCGCTAAGATGCATTATCGCAAGCGTTATAAGGGATATCCCTATAAGCATCGGAATTATCAAGAGGAATCGCCGTATAATATAACTAAGCATGACATACCTTCTCGGGGGACACTTTCCCGATTGAGTTGGAAAACGTCTCCGCTTTGAGTTGGAAAACGTCTCGAGAGACTCGGCTTTACTTGTATTCTTTACGCTGTTGGTTCAACTGCAATAGGCCGTTAATATCTCATATCCCCGGGGTCTACGTACCAGTCTATAAAATTATAACCAATGCCCGCCGCAGCCGGCTCTATTCCCCTAAACCGTTTTGAAACAGCTGTTCTCGCATACGGAAAATACAGAAAAGTATAAGGCGCATCTTCGGCTATGACCTCGTGGATCCTGTTGTAGGCCTCAACGCGCTTTTTGTTGTCAAAAGTCCTTCGCCCTTCTTCGATGAGCTTATCCACTTCTTCATTTTTGTAAGAGACGAAATTCAATCCCCCTTTTTTAGAGGATTCCGAGTGCCAGACAACATAGCAGTCCGGATCCAGCGCCATGGTCCAGCCTAAGACCACAGCCTGAAAATTCTTTTTATCTATAAACTCTTTTATGAATGACGGCCATGCTATGATCTGTATATCCGCCTCTATCCCGAGCTCTTTCCATTTCCTCTGGATTATGGTAACGATATCTTCCCTGTCTTTATTGCCCTGGTTTGTTATCAATTTGAATTTAAAGGCCCTTCCGTCTTTATCCAGAACGCCGTCGCCGTCGGTATCGCGCCACCCGGCCTGAAATAGTAATAACCTTGCCCTTTCCGGATCGTAGGCATATCCTTCAGCCCCGGCGCTGTAATACGGCGTCTTTTTAAAAAACGGGCCTGTGCACGGTTCGCCTAACCCCATTAACGCGCCGTTGATGATCTCATTCTTGTCCACGGCGTAACTCAGCGCCTTTCTAACCCTTTTGTCCCGAAATAGCGGATCGGTCAGGTTGTAGCCGATATAGGTATAAGCGCGGGAGAGGTATTTATACCTATTGTAATGTGCCTTAAACTTTTCGGTGTCGGTCCGGTAGAAATACTGGTAAGGGGTCAGGGTCATCTCGTCTATGCCTCCTGTAATCAGCTCCAGAAATTGAACGGCCTGATCGGGTATGATCCTGGTGATATGCTTATCTATATAAGGCCTGTGCTCAAAATAGTCCTTATTTGATTCGAGTATTATGTACTGCTCGGTATTCCATTTTCGGAAAATATACGGCCCGCATCCGACGGGATCTCTTTTAAACTTAGAAATGCGCAGGTCTTCGCCCCTGAGCAGATGCTCGGGCACTATGGCTACCCCCAGCTTGGAAAGTGCGGGCGCATAGGGCTGCGAATATTTAAATCTGACCGCGAAGTCATCTATGACTTCCACTGATTCTATATCCTTATAATTAGCTATGTACGGACAGCCGTTTTTGGGATCGAGTATAGCCTCGAAGGTAAACTTGACATCGCCTGCGGTCAGGGGAGCGCCGTCGTGCCATCTTACATCTTTTTTCAAGTAAAACGTGATTTCGGTCCCGTCTTCCGATATATCCCATTTTTCGGCAATATCGCCGACAATGTCGAGGTCTTTGTCGGCCTTTGTCAGGCCGTTAAAGACAAGGCCGGTTATAGAGCCGGAGGTGCTATCACTGGCTAAAAACGGTATGAGATTAACCGCGTCCCCTATGCTTGCGGTGACATACGCGTCGCCGCAGGGCCGTTCGGCGCATAAGGCCGGATAAAGCGGGCATAGAAATACAAAAGCCGCTATTATAAATAGCGGCCTTAACAATCTCCCCGCAAAAAGAGAGAAATTATTCGAATGTGGGTTCGGCTGGCTCTGCCTCATCTTCGGCTTCTTGCTCCACTATCACAGTCTGCGCCGCTCCCGAATCTATAAGAGAACGGGAGCGCCTTGACGATAAAACGGCGAGCGATAGACTTGTAATGATAAAAAGGACGGCGCATACAGCCGTAGCCCTTGTCAAAAATTTTGCGGTGGATGTGCCGAAGATCGTATGGGTCGAGCTGCTTCCGAACATCTCGCTCAGGCCCCCGCCGCGGCCCGCCTGCATTAAAATAACAAGAATCAGCACAATGCTTGCAAAAACATGAACAACCATAAGAAAAACAAACATATATTAAGCTCCTTTTTTCAAGGACCCTTTGACGATCGGGACAAATTGTTCAACCTTAAGGCTCGCCCCTCCCACAAGAGCTCCGTCTATATCCGGTTCGTTTATCAATTCTTTTATGTTTTCCGGTTTTACGCTACCGCCGTATTGAATCCTCAGGCCTTCTGCGACTGTCTTATCGTATATTTTAGCCAGAAGCCCCCTGATATATTTATGCGCCTCCTCAGCCTGTTCCGGCGTAGCTGTCTTTCCAGTCCCTATCGCCCAAACGGGCTCATACGCTATGACTATTTTCAACGCATCTTCCCCGGCTATCCCTTTAAGGCCGCCCCGGAGGTGATCTTCTATGACATCGAATGCCTTGCCGGCCTCTCTTTCTTCAAGGTGTTCGCCTATGCACATAATAGGCAATAGCCCCTCTCTGAGAGCCGCCTTCACTTTTTTATTCACTGTCTCATTGGTCTCGCCGAAGTATGTCCTTCTTTCGGAATGGCCTATTACGACATATTTTACTCCTACGTCTTTCAACATGACCGGCGAAACCTCTCCCGTAAAGGCGCCTTTCTCTTCCCAGTGGAGGTCCTGAGCGCCAAGCTCTATGTTGGAGTCGGTAAGCATATCCGATATCCCGCTTAACGCCGTATAAGGAGGGATGAGGACTATATCTATGCTTTCTACTCCGAACAATTCCCGTTTAAGGCCGTTTACCAGTTCGATTGATTCGGAAATGGTCTTATTCATCTTCCAGTTGCCCGCTATTATAACTCTTCTCATATTAATCCTTTTTTGCTACTTGTCATTCAAGGCGGCGATCCCGGGAAGGGTCTTTCCCTCCAGATACTCAAGCGATGCGCCGCCGCCTGTCGAGATATGGGACATCTTAGCGGCAAGCCCGAGTTTGTTTATCGCCGCTGCCGTATCTCCGCCGCCTATAATAGTGGTAATCTTGGAGCCGGCGAGGAATCTGGCGAGCGCTGCAGTTCCCTTGCTAAATGGCTTCACTTCAAAAAATCCGACAGGGCCGTTCCAGATAACGGTCCTGGCTTTTTTTAAAACAGCTTCAAACTCCTTAACTGTCTTGGGTCCGATATCTAAACCTATTCCGCCGTCCGGTATATTTTTGTCCGCAGTAGTTTCGGTCTTAGCCGCTGCGTCTATTTTGTCCGCTATGACATGGTCGCTCGGCAGCAGGATCTTTACGTTTTTGGACCTTGCATTCTCGAGTATCTCCTTAGCCAGACCAAGCTTATCGGATTCCAGTTTTGAATTACCGATATCTACGCCCTCTGACTTCAAAAATGTATAAGCCATAGCGCCGCCTATAAGTATGGCATCCACATTATTCATCAAATTCTTTATGACCTTTATCTTATCCGAAACCTTTGCGCCTCCTAAAATAGCCACATAGGGTTTATCCGGGTTCTTAGTCGCCTTTTCGAAATAATCGATTTCTTTACCCACCAGAAACCCGGCTGCGGAAGGGAGATATTTCGTAATACCTTCCGTTGAGGCATGGGCCCTGTGGCATGTGCCGAACGCATCATTCACAAATATATCGGCAAGCGATGCCAGCTGTTTTGCAAACTGCGGGTCATTCGCCTCTTCTTCCGGATGAAAGCGGAGATTCTCAAGCAATGCAACGTCTTTCGGCTTTATGGCAGATATTGCCTTTGTTACGCTATCGCCTACGCAGTCATCCAGCTTCGTTACGGCCCTGCCCAGCAGTTCGCCCAGTCGTTCTGCAACCGGCGTCAATCTCAACTCGTCCCTCACCTTGCCCTTGGGCCTTCCGAGATGGCTCATCAGGATAACTTTTGCATTGTTGTCTATTAGATATTTGATCGTAGGTAACGCGCCTTTTATCCTGCTGTCATCGGTTATGCTGCGGTTTTCGTCAAGCGGGACATTGAAATCCACCCTCACGATAACGCGTTTATTTTTTACGTCTATGTCCTTCACTGTCTTTTTGTTCATAACCCTACCTTATTTTTCAGCCAAAAGCGCTATTAGATCGACGACCCTGCAGGAATAACCCCATTCGTTATCGTACCAGCCTATGACCTTGACTAAATCGTCTTCGCCTAATACCATGGTCGACTGGGCGTCAAAAATACAGGAATGCGGGTTATCTATTATATCGCTCGAGACAAGCGGATCTTCGGAATATTCCAATATGCCCTTCATCTCTTTCGCGGCCTTTTTAAAGGCGGCGTTGACCGCCTCTACCGTGGCCTTCTTTTTAAGCTTTGCCACTAGATCCGTTATAGAGCCGCATGTCACAGGGACCCTGATGGCCATACCGTTAAGCTTGCCCTTTAACTCGGGAATAACCTTTCCAACGGCCTTTGCCGCTCCCGTCGTAGTAGGGATTATATTTGCCGCAGCCGCGCGCGCCCTTCGCAGGTCCTTGTGCGGAAAATCCAATATCCTCTGGTCGTTGGTATAGGCGTGGATGGTGGTCATAAGCCCCTTTTCGAGGCCGAAGGCATCATTCAGCACCTTGGCCATAGACGCAACGCAATTGGTCGTGCATGAGGCATTGGATACGATCTTATCCGCCGGCCTTAATGCATCATCATTAACGCCCAGGACTATCATATTGTCGATCTCGTCTTTAGCCGGAACCGTGAGTAATACCTTTTCCGCGCCGGCCTGTAAATGCAGTGCGATCTTTGCTTTTTCCCTGAAAACTCCCGTGGACTCTACCACGACCTTGGCGCCCTTATCCTTCCATGGAAGCTCGGCAGGATTTTTAATGCTCAGGACCTCTATTTCCTTCCCGTCTACAACGATACTTTTTTCCTTAGCTCTTACCTCGCCGTCATATTTACCGTGCACGGAATCATACTTAAACAGATGCGCCAACGTCCTGGCGTCGGTAAGGTCGTTGATAGCGACAACGTCAAACGTGCCGCCCCTCGAGAGTATTACTTTCAGGACCATTCTGCCTATTCTTCCAAAACCGTTTATGCCTACTTTTACTGCCATTCTTCTACCCCCTGTTTATATTTTTAGCAAATTTGAAGTTAGATTATACCACAATATTCGCTATATGCAAGAAAAAATATGACGTTACCCCAATTTTGAGCCGGGTTTGATCTTGTATCCGCGCAAAAATAGCTCTGCGCTCATCCTTTTTTTTCCTTCAAGCTGCATCTCCCTTATCGAGACCGCGCCGTCGCCCGTTCTAACAATAAAACCTTCCTTTTCGCCGGACGCAACAAGTTCGCCCGGTAAAAAGCCGGAAAAATCTTTGCCGGTTTCCGCCTTCGCAGAAATAATCTTGAGCATATGCCCGTCAAGAAAAGAATAGGTGCCGGGCCATGGCTCCAGCCCCCTCATTCTGTTGATTATGTCCGCCGTGTCCAGGCCCCAATCTATCCTTCCGTCTTCCTTCCTGAGCTTCGGAGCAAAGGTAACATTTTTTTCGTCCTGTTTCCTGAAATCGGCTTTCCCCTCTTTTATTAATTCCATCGCTTCCATCAATAGCCCGGCCCCCATCGCCGCAAGCCTGGAACCCAGGGCTTCGGCCGCCTCAGACGGGGCGATCTTGGCCTCCTTCTGCAATATTATATCGCCGGCATCCATCTCCTCGTTCATCCTTATTATCGTAACGCCTGTCTTATCTTCGCCGTTTGCAATAGCCCAATTAACAGGCGCCGCGCCTCTATATTTCGGCAAGAGCGAGGCATGGGCGTTCAGAGAGCAAAATCGCGGGATGCCGAGTATAACCTTCGGCAGAATAGTGCCGTATGCGACCACAACGAAAAAGTCTGCTTTATATCCTTTTAATCTGTCAATGAAACTTTTTTCGATAATATCTTCCGGTTGATAAAGGGGGATGTTTAATTTTTTTGCCTCCTGCTTGACCGGCGAAGCGGAAACCCTCAAACGGCGCCCGCTTTTTCTGTCCGGCTGCGTTATAACACAGCTTATAGCATGGCTGCTTGCCGCAAGCTTCTTTAATATGGTGACCGCAAACTCGGATGTCCCAAAAAATACTATCTTCATATCGGTTTCTTTTTGAAGTATCTCTTCGTTATGCCTATATCCTTCCCTATCCTCGAAAGGAGGTGTTTTTTATTCTTAAATCTATGCTCGCGCCTGATCCGTTTTAAGAATACGACTTCTATGTCTTTTCCGTAAATCGACCTACGGAAGTTGAAGATATGGACTTCTACTGTCGGCTCTCTTTCGTCTCTGTTGAATGTCGGCCGGAAACCGATATTGAGGATGCCTCGATATTCCCTGTTTTTCAATCTTACTTTTACCATATAGACACCGCTCGGCGGAATTGCCTCATGATGCAGGTCCAGATTGGCCGTCGGAAAACCGAGTATTCTTCCTCTCCTGGCGCCTCTCGTCACGGTGCCGAGTATCGCAACTTCTCTTCCCAGTAATCTGCCGGCCTCATTCAGACGACCGGACATAATGAGGTTACGTATAAGGGTGCTGCTTATAACACTTTTCCCGGATTTTAAGGGCCTTATCGTGCGCACCTTAAGGCCGAATCTATTCCCGAGCTTTCTCAATTCCTTAATATCGCCCGTTCTTCTTCTGCCGAATAAAAACCCCTCTCCGACTAAAAGCTCCTTGACGTTCATCCTTTTGACCAGTATATCTTCGACAAAACGCGCGGGTTTTATGGCTGCGAATTTTTTTGTAAAACTTAGAAGAACGGCGATATCGATTCCTTCGGCCGCGAGTAGATTTAATTTATGTTTTGCGGATACCAGCATCGGCGGAGTCTTGTGCGGATGGAGCACCTTTGCGGGATGCGGGTCGAATGTCAAAACACAACTCTTTCCCTTTATCCCCGCGGCGCTTTTCTTGAGGTTAGAGAGTATTCTTTTGTGACCCCTGTGGACACCGTCAAATATCCCTATGGTAAGCGCTACGGGTTCTTGTATCTTTAAGCTTTTTATGCCGCGTATTATCTTCATCTGCTTCACCGCCCGCGGCTTAAGGATCATGCGATCAAAATATTATGCAATTCATTATCGGGGAGTGACCTCAGCCGCCGGATATCAAGTGCCTGCGAAATATGAAAATCGCCCGTTCGGATGCGCCGGAGTTCAGCCATATGGCCTCCGCACCCCAGCTTCTCGCCTATGTCTGTGCATAATTGGCGTATATATGTCCCCTTTGAACATGAAACGCTAAAGACGACATCCGGGAGGGCTACTTCCTTTACACATAACTCCTTTATTACGACCTTGCGTGCCTTCCTCGGCACCACAATGCCTTTTCTCGCCCATTTGTAAAGACTTTTACCTTTATACTTTACCGCCGAAAACATAGGGGGCACCTGTTGTATTTCGCCTTTAAAACTCGTTACCGCCGCTTCAACGGTTTCCCTGCTAAGCTTCAGCGCACCGGACGCTTTAATCGCTCTGCCAAATGCATCCCCCGTATCTGTCGTAACGCCAAGCCGCAACTTCACCTCATATTCCTTGTCCCCGCTCATCAAGATATCAAACTTCTTAGTCGCTCCTCCGACCAAGATGAGTAAGACTCCCGTCGCTATAGGGTCCAGCGTGCCGCCGTGCCCTATCCTCTTTATCTTGAACAGGCTCCTGGCGATGTTCACGACGTCGTGGCTCGTTATGCCTTTTGGCTTATCTATGACCAATATGCCGTTCGGCGCTTTTCTTTCCATGGCTACAACAAAAACTCCTCTGCAACCCTTAAGACCTTTTTTATGACTTCCTCTAATTCGCCGTCTATCAAGCAGCCGGATGCCCTCGGATGCCCGCCTCCGCCGAATTTACCGGCGAGCACATTGACATTGGCCCGGCCCTTTGAGCGAAAGCCGACATGTATTTTTCGCGGGTCCTCCATATCCTC
>JAUWWU010000080.1 GCA_030616695.1 Candidatus Omnitrophota bacterium
TACCACGATGGTTTTATCCATCTTATCGCTTACCACGACTCCCTTTTTTGTCGAAGGAGTTTTTGTTGCGCTGGAGCTATTGCTGTTTGCCGGCATCGGTCAATTCCTTTTTTCGTATAATGGTTTTACACCTCGCTATGTCTTTTCGCAATTCTTTAAACCTGTGAGGCTTTTCTACTCGCGACGTCTGCGCCTTGTAACGGAGGCTATAAAGCTCTTTTTCAAGCGCGACTATTTTTTGCTTTATATCGGGTATATCGAGCTGGGTTATTTCTTCTAATCGCCGCTTCATTATATTCGTCTCCTGGAGACAAATTTAGTCCGGAAAGGCAGCTTATGCGCCGCCAGGCGCAGGGCGTCTCGGGCGAGTTCTTCGGGGATGCCCTCGAGCTCAAAGAGCATACGCCCTTTTTTTATTACCGCCACCCATTTTTCGGGCATACCTTTCCCTTTTCCCATCCGGGTCTCCGCCGGTTTCTTCGTAACCGGTTTATCCGGAAATACCCTTACCCAGGTCTTGCCGCCCCTTTTCGTTATCTTCATCAGCGCTACGCGCGCCGCTTCGATCTGCCGGTCTGTTAACCACGCGCTTTCCAGCGCCTGTAGCCCGAATTCGCCGAAGGAGACACTTGACCCCTTATAGCTTGTCCCGGAGCGCCTGCCTCTTTGCTGTTTCCTGAATTTAACTCTTTTGGGCATTAATGCCATTTTTGCGCCCCTTCTCCTGTTTGGATTCTTTGTTTATCTTTCCGAATAAGCCCGGCGGTCTGGATTCTTTTTTTTGTTTGTCTTTGGCAAGCCTTTCTTCGCTGTACAGACTTGCTTTTTCGCCTTTACAGATCCATACCTTTACGCCGATCAGGCCGTAGGTGGTATGGGCTTCCGTGAATCCGTATTCTATATCGGCCCGCAATGTCTGCAGAGGTACTTTTCCGGCTTTATAGCTTTCCGAACGTGCGATCTCGGCCCCGCCTAAGCGGCCCCCGCACCTTACCTTGATGCCCTGGGCTCCCTGGGTCATCGCAAGGGTTACGGCCTTTTTCATCGCCCGCCTGAAAGGTATCCTTTTTTCTAATTGAAACGCGATATTTTCGGCTACTAGCTGGGCCTCCCTTGCCGCATTCTTGATCTCTTTGATGTCAATAAACATTTGCCTGCCGGCCACGTCCTGCAGTTCGTCTCTTAGGCGGTCTATCTCAGCGCCTTTTCGGCCTATGATTATCCCCGGCCGCGCCGACCATATGTTTATACGGATTTTATCACTGGCGCGGTATATTTCGATTTTAGAGATTGCGGCTTGGGGCAGACTCTTTTTAATATATTGCCTTATCTTCCTGTCTTCCTCTATATAGTCGGCGAAATCTTTGTTTCTCTTCGCAAACCAGATGGAGTCCCATTTTCTTATATAGCCGAGCCTAAAAGCATGCGGATGAACTTTTTGCCCCACTCCTCCTCCTTTTATCGCTTTCTTTTATCCGTCGCGGTAATTTTCTTTTTTCCCGCTGCTGCGGGAGCCCGCTTCGTATGTGTTTTTGCGGCGCCCTCTTTCCTTTTAAATATTGAGCGCTTTTCGGCGGCGGGTTTTTTGCCTTTATCTTCCTTTTTAGGCAGTTCCCTCGCGTCCAGGTGGACCGTAAAGTGGCTTGTCCTTTTTCGTATCGGCGAAGCCCGCCCCATACTCGCTGCCCTGTAGCGTTTTAACATAGGGCCGCTATCGGCGACAAGCCTTGATATATAAACGTCCGTTTCTTTAATAGCGGGGTCTTTTTGGCGCGCGTTGTCAAAAGCGGATTTTAGTACCACATATATAAGGCGAGAGGCCCGTTTATTCACATTGTGGAGAAACGCATACGCTTCCGCAACCGTAAGGCCTTTCAGCCGCCGCGTGACCAACCGCGCCTTTTTCGGCGAAATCCTGTTGTATCTTGAAACAGCTCTTGCTATCATTATGTCAGTTCCCGGGATACTTCGGTGCGGGACCCGTGCTTTCTGAATGTCCTGGTGTGCGCGAATTCACCGAGTTTATGCCCCACCATGTTTTCCGTTATGTACACGGATATGAATTTTTTTCCGTTATGTATCGAAAACGTAAGCCCTACGAAGTCAGGCGTTATGGTAGACCTTCTGGACCAGGTCTTTATGGGTTTTCTCGCGCCTGCCCGTATCATCTTTTCGACCTTTTCCCCAAGTTTTTTGTCTACATAGGGGCCCTTTTTTGTAGATCGCGACATTACTTCCTCCGTTTTACGATAAGCCTATCGGATTGCTTTACTTTTCTTGTTTTTAAGCCTTTTGTCGGCTTGCCCCAAGGCGTAGAAGGATGCCGGCCGCCGGAGCTTTTGCCTTCCCCTCCGCCCATCGGGTGATCAACCGGATTTTTGGCGACTCCGCGCGAATAAGGCCTTATCCCGAGATAGCGTGATTTTCCGGCTTTACCCAGGCTTATTGCATCGTTTTCCACGTTGCCTATCTGCCCGATAGTGGCGTAACAATCCAACGGTATCAGCCTTATTTCTCCCGACGGCAGTCTCACGTGCGCATGCTCTCCTTCTTTTGCCATTATTATGCATGAATTACCGGCGCTTCTCGCTACTTGCCCGCCCTTGCCTTTTTTTATTTCCACATTGCATATGGGTATTCCGGGCGGTATATTCCTCAGTTCCATTGCGTTGCCTATTTTGATTTCCGCGTTAGGCGCGGCCATGATCTCCTCATTGACCATCAGGCCGAGAGGGCTTATCATATATTTCTTTTCTCCGTCGGCGTATTCGAGCAGGGCTATCCGCCCGGTGCGATTGGGGTCGTACTGTATCGACAATACCCTGGCGGGCACGTTACGCTTTTCTCTCGAGAAATCGACTAAGCGTAATTTCCTCTTATGACCTCCGCCGCGATGCCGTGAAGTTATCCTGCCCTGCGAGTTCCTTCCGCCTGTTTTTTTCAGCGGCGCAAGGAGGGCCTTCTCTACTTTTGCCCCTTTCGTAAGTTCGCGAAAGTCAGAACCCGCGATCCATCTCATCGACGGTGATGTCGGTTTGTGCGTTTTGATACCCATTTTCCTTACCTTTTATAGTGAGTTCCTATCCGATATCGATTTTATCCCCGGCCTTCAATTGGACAATTGCCTTCTTGCGGTCGGGGGTTTTTCCTTGTTTATACCGGACGCGTTTGAGCTTTCCTCTTGAGATATGCGTGTTTACCGCGGTCACTGTTACGCTGTATATAGATTCAACGGCCTTTTTTATTTCGACCTTATTCGCTTTCCTGTCAACCCAGAATAGATACCTGTTTTCCGGAAGCATCATAGTGCTTTTTTCGGTTTGAAGAAGTGATTTTACGATTTTATAAGGACTTTCCATCTCTATTCGGTGCCTTTGATCAGATTTTTTAAAGAGTCCTGCGATACAGCCAGCTTATTGTGCGTTAAGACGTCTAACGCATTGATGTTTTTGCGGTTTTTTACGTTGAAGCCAGGTATGTTTCTTGAGGCGAGCCTGACGCTGTCTTCCACTTTCTCCATTACCACCAGGCATTTTTTGCCTAACTTCATTGATTTTATTATAGATACCATGTCTTTCGTCTTCGGTTTTTCCAGGGACATCTTATCAAAGACCACGAAATCCTTGGCCTGTATTTTAGATTTTACCGCCTCTAATAGCGCCAGGCGCTTTGCCTTTCGGGGGATTGAATACGCGTAGCTTCTAACTTTCGGCCCGAATGCGACTCCGCCGCCCCTCCATATCGGGTTTCTGATGCTTCCGAAACGCGCCCGCCCGGTCCCTTTCTGCCTCCACGGCTTTTTTCCGCCGCCTCTCACTTCTCTGCGATTTTTTGTTTTATGGGTCCCCCTGTGCAGGGATGCGCGGTAATTATCGACCGCGTAATACAGCACTCTCGTGTTCACCCTTTCCTTAATAAAGTTTTTATCGAGAGAGACGGAACCGACCTCTTTTCCTTTTGAATTGTGCACGGCTAATTTAGACATTTTTTGTTTTGGCTACCTTTTTCTTTGCTGACTTTACGGCAAGGTACGAATTGTTGCATCCGGGGACAGTCCCTTTTACGACAATAAGGTTTCGATCTTTATCCACCTTTAATATCGTAAGATGCTGGACAGTTACCTTTTCGGCCCCCATGTGGCCCGGCATAGTCTTTCCTTTGTGGACCCTTGAGGGGAATGAGCTAGCCCCTATGGACCCTACACGCCTGTGGTGCATAGAGCCGTGGCCGCCTTTTCCGGCGGTCCAATTCCAGCGCTTCATCCCGCCCTGGAAGCCTTTACCTTTTGATATGCCGCTTATATCCACAAAATCGCCTTCCTGGAATATATCAGCCTTTACTTCCTGGCCCTTTTTGTATCCTTCTGCGGAATCAACGCGCACCTCTTTGATGAACCTCTTGGGGGCCGAGTTGATTTTTTTAAAATTTCCCAAGTCAGGTTTATTTGTCCGTTTTTCTTTCCGGTCTTCAAACCCGAGCTTTATCGCCGAGCAACCGTGTTTTTCCGGCTCCTTGACTTCGAGAATAATGCAGGGCCCTGCCTCTATAAGCGTTACCGGCACAAGCACGCCCCGATCTGTATAAAGCTGCGTCATCCCGATTTTTTTGCCCAGTATCCCCTTCATCTCGTTATTTGATCTCCACGTGGACGCCTGCGGGTAGGTCTAATTTTCGCAATGCGTCAATCGTCTTTGAGGTCGGGTTTACGATATCAATAAGCCTTTTGTGCGTTTTTAAAAGAAATTGCTCCCTTGACTTTTTGTCCACATGGGGCGAGCGCAAAACGGTGAATATCTCGCGCTTTGTCGGCAAGGGTATCGGGCCCGATATATTCGCGCCTGTTTTTTTAACCGTTGCCACTATGTCTTCCGTGGACAGGTCAAGAAGCCTATGGTCGTAAGCCTGTAATTTTATCCGTATCTTTTGCGCTTGTTGTGCCATCTCTGTCCTTTATGCCAACACTTCAGTAACTACCCCTGCGCCGACCGTGTGGCCGCCTTCCCTTATGGCGAACCTGAGTTCCTTTTCCATGGCGATAGGGGTGATAAGCTGGATTTCCAGGGTTACGTTATCCCCGGGCATTACCA
>JAUWWU010000062.1 GCA_030616695.1 Candidatus Omnitrophota bacterium
CATAATAATACACCTAGTAAATTAAGTATACACTATGATATAACACAATTCAAGGGAGAAAATCCACATTTTTTAACTCTTAACATTGGTGAAGAAAAAAAATGGGCGGGAAAAAATCCCGCCCATGTGTGTCACTATGAAAAATAGGTGTCTGTACCCTATTTTTTAATACATGCCTCCGCCCATACCACCCATTCCTCCCGGCGGCATCGGGGGCATTCCGCCCTTCGTATCGTCTTCCGGGAGATCAGCTATCAGGGCTTCTGTGGTAATAAGAAGCGCCGCTATGCTGGCGGCATTCTGAAGGGCTGTCCTTGCTACTTTTGTGGGGTCTATGATGCCCGCTTTAATCATGTCTGTATATTCGTCTTTTTCGGCATCATATCCTTCGTTCTGCTTTGTCTTTTTCACATTCTGAAGGACTACCGAACCCTCCTGGCCCGCGTTTTCAGCTATCTGCCTTAAGGGCTCTTCGAGGGCTCTCTTTACAATCGAGACGCCTGTTGCTTCATCGCCTTCTAAGTTAAGTTTTGAAAGCGCGTCTATTGACCTTAGAAAGGCAACTCCTCCGCCCGGGACAATACCTTCCTCTACGGCGGCCCTTGTTGCGTGAAGCGCGTCTTCCACTCTTGCCTTCTTTTCCTTCATCTCCGTCTCGGTTGCCGCGCCTACGTTAATTACCGCGACTCCGCCGGAGAGCTTTGCCAGGCGTTCCTGCAGTTTTTCTTTGTCGTAATCAGAGTCTGAATCATCGACCTGCTTCTTTATCTGGCTTATCCTTGCCTTAAGGTCTGCCTGCGAGCCGGCGCCTTCGACTATGGTGGTGTTTTCCTTGTCGATGGTGATCCTCTTTGCGCGGCCCAGTTGGTTTAGCGTGACCTTCTCAAGCTTCAGCCCGATATCCTCTGAAATAAATTCCCCGCCTGTGAGAATGGCTATATCCTGCATCATGGCCTTGCGCCTGTCGCCGTAACCCGGCGCCTTCACTGCGCAGCATGCAAGGGTGCCCCTGAGCTTGTTGACTACGAGTGTCGCAAGGGCTTCGCCTTCCACTTCTTCTGAAATTAAGAGGATTGGTTTTCCTGACTTGGCGGTCTGTTCCAGTAACGGTAGGAGATCCTTCATGCTAGAGATCTTTTTCTCGCAGATGAGGATATGGGGATTTTCAAGGACTGCTTCCATTCTGTCCGCATCCGTAACGAAATACGGAGATAGGTATCCCTGGTCAAACTGCATGCCCTCCACGACATCAAGGGTCGTAGCCATTGATTTGGCTTCTTCAACCGTTATGACGCCGTCTTTGCCGACCTTTTCCATGGCGTCGGCTATGAGGTTTCCGATGGTAGCGTCGTTATTTGCGGCTATCGTCGCGACCTGGGAAATCTCTTTCTTTTCTGTCTTTGGCTGTGATATCTTTTTCAGGGCTTCAACGACTGTCTCAACCGCCTTCTCGACGCCTCTTTTAAGGGACATCGGGTTGGCGCCGGCTGTCACGTTCTTAAGGCCCTCTCTGAATATGGATTCGGCAAGTAATGTCGCCGTGGTCGTGCCGTCACCGGCATCATCGCTGGTCCTGGAAGCTACTTCCTTGACCATCTCCGCGCCCATATTCTCATAGGGCTCTTTGAGCTCTATCTCTTTTGCCACAGTGACGCCGTCTTTTGTGATGGTGGGTGAGCCGAATTTTTTCTCAAGGACAACGTTCCTGCCCTTTGGCCCGAGAGTCACCTTGACTGCCCTTGCCAATTGCTCAACGCCGCTTAATATCTTGCGCCGAGCCTCTTCGCTATACGCTAATTGTTTCGCCACTTTCCTTCCCTCCTTTGATTATTTCACTACAGCCAGAATATCTTCTTCCTTGACGATGAGATATTCCTTCTCGTCTATGTTAACGTCCGTACCGGAATACTTCCCGTACAGAACCTTATCGCCTACTTTTGCTTCCAGGGGAACTATCTTTCCGTCATCTGTTAGTTTGCCCTTTCCTGCCGCGACAACGTTGCCTTCCTGCGGTTTTTCTTTTGCCGTATCGGGAAGGACTATGCCGCCCTTTGTCTTTTCCTTTGCCTCTAATACTTCTATTACTACGCGATCTCCCAAAGGTTGGATCTTCATCTTCTCCACTTCCTCCTTTCAATCAATTTAGCTAGCGGGGACACTTCACTTCTAATAGTTAGTTCTCTCCCATAAGTGAAATGTCCCCAATTTTAGCACTCCAGTTACATGAGTGCTAAGGAATTATTATTATACAATAGTGCCCGAAAATGTCAAGTATTTTTTTTATTTTTTTGAAATATCAGGTTGATGCCTTTGAGCGTCAGATCTTCGTCGACATTCTCTATTGAATTGCTGTAGCGCGAGACCAGGCGCGCGTTGCCCCCTGTGGCCACGACTCGGAATTTCAGGCCGAACCTCTTTTTCAGCCTGGCTGCCAGGCCGTCGCACATCGCCGCATAGCCGTTAAAGATGCCGCTTCTTATGCTCTCGGAGGTGGTCTTGCCCAGGAGTGGGGCGGTTTTATTCAGCTTGATCTTTGGCAAAAGCGCCGCCTTCTCGGCCAGCGCGTCAAGGGCGAGCTCTATACCGGGGGTTATAATGCCGCCTAAATACGCCCCGCTTTTTGAGATGACGTCAAAGGTAACGGCCGTGCCGAAGTCGATTATAATAAGCGGGGGTTTATACAGCATGCATCCGGCGTAGGCGTTTACAAGCCTGTCCTGCCCTACCTGTTTGGGCCTTTTATATAGATTCTTTATGGGAACCTTTATGTCTTTACCCAGGACGGCCGGTTTGGTTTTAAAAAGCCTTCTTAGTATAGGAATAAGCTGCCGCTCTACCTTGGGGGCCACGCTGCATATTATGACCTTCTCTATATTATAGGCGGAAAATGCCCTTTTTATCTTCTCTTTCGCGATTCTGCGGGAGAGGAGGCGGGCCTTCTTAATAAGCCTTCTTCCTCTAAATAGGCCGAACGCGATGTTGGTATTTCCTATATCTATTGCTAATAGCATTTTTGCTCCTCAATGGGCGATGACGACGTCGCCCGATAGGATACGCCTCTGGAAGCCTGTGTCAAGCCGCACCACCAATGCGCCGTCATTATCCACGTCAAGCGCCTGCCCCTCTATCTTCCCGTCATGGCAGTTTATCTTCACGTGATGGCCGATGGTCGCCGAATAATGATGCCATTCGTCCCTCACCTTGCTAAAGCCTTCTTTCCTGAATATACCTATATAATGCTCCAGATTCTCCAGTATCTTCTTTGCCAGCGCTACCTTTGAGGGACTGGCCCCGGACTCTTTCGCGAGTGAGGTCGCGCCTTTGGGAAGGGAGCCGGCAGGCGTATCCACATTAACGCCTATCCCCACTATAAGAAACTCCACCCTATCCTGCTCTGCCTTCATCTCCGTAAGGATGCCGCAGGCCTTTTTTTGTTTTATCAGGATATCGTTCGGCCATTTTATCATAGCCGGCACACCCGCCACCTTTCTTACGGAAGCCGCCACGGCCACCGCCGCTACAAGGGTTATCTTTGCCACTTCTTTCGGCTCTATGTCAGGCCTTAAAATACATGAAAGGTAAATCCCGCCCGGCGGAGACGCCCAATGTCGCCCCTGCCTGCCTTTCCCCTTTCGCTGGCGCTCGGCTATCACAACGGTCCCCTCACGCTCTCCGTTTTCCGCTAGATTATACGCGGTGTCGTTGGTGGAATCAAGCGACTTATAGCACAATATCTTTTTTCCCAAAAATTTTGTCTTGAGGCCTTCTTTAAGCTCTTCGGGAATAAGCCGGTCCGGCCGCGCCATCAGTTTATATCCGAGATGAGGTGTGGCTTCTATCTCATAGCCAACGCCGCGCAGGGCCTCGATGTGCTTCCAGATGCTGGTCCTGGAGACGCCGAGCTCCCTGCTTATGTCCTCGCCCGAGACATGGGTGTTTTTATGTTTTGCGAATATGCGCAGTATCTTTTCTTCCATATGGCCTTTTATTTTGAGGTCAAAAGTTCATACCCCGCTATTACGCCCTCGCAGAGCATCTGCACGATATTTTTAAAGTCGCCTAAATCGCCCTTTCCGAGTGCCATGTAATATTTGTATCTATCGTCAATACGGATGATCGCCGGCGCAAACCCTTTGCTCAAAAGCTGTGTTGCGGCAATAAGCCTCCCCACCCTGCCGTTTCCGTCGAAAAACGGATGGATTTCCTCAAAATCGTAATGATCCCGCGCAATCTTTCCCAACGGATCTTTGCCGTAGTTGTTTATGCCCTTGAGGAGCTTTCCCATTCTTAAAGGGACTTCCTGCGCCGAAGGGAGCGCCTTCTTAGTATTTATCAGATTGACATGGCCTGTCCTGTATCTGCCGGGTAATTTATCGTTAAAATTATATATCACTATCTCGTGCAGTTTCAAAATATATTTTTGGTCTATTTTAAAATCCGGGCGGATCGAATCCAACAGAAATTCCATGGCATTTTTGTGGTTCACGGCCTCCAGGACTTCAAAAAACTCCTTGCCTCTCACGCCCTTCCCCTCAATGGCCTTCTCCGTTTCCTTTATGGTCATGCGGCTTCCCTCTATAGCGTCGGAATGGTACGTCATCTCTAAAAGGAATTTATCCCTTATAGCCTTGTCTGCCTTTAATATCTTGACAGGGTCTTTTACCTGCCTGCGTAAACGTAAAACTGTACTGCGTAAATCCACATATTCCTTGAACAGCTGGTCTATATCATTGGATTGGGCGGGATGGGGCGTTATATTCCGGTCCAGCCACCTATAGACGCTTTTATAAGCGACCTCAAGGCGGCGGGCAAGCTCCGAACGGGAAATACCCGTTGCCTTAAGGATCTCTTCCAGTTTTTCTTTATCGCTTATTTTATAGATACCCATGGCTATATAAGCATATAGGACATATGTCCTATGCTTTCCTCTAATAAAAGTATATCATATGTCCTATTAATGTCAAGTGTAAATACTAAAAATGTCCTACTTGGCGGGTGCCTTTTCCTTTTTATACTTCTTCTTCAGCCTGAAAAGCTGGTCGCGCAGGACTGCGGCGCGCTCAAATTTCAGGTTGCGCGCGGCGAGCTCCATGTCGTGCTCTAATTCCGAAATTATCTGGTTGGCGTCATGCGTTTCATCGCTTTCGCCCGCCACCTCAACCACCAATTCCTTCGCCTTCGCGTAAGATTCTATGCCCTCCCTTATAGCCTTCTTTATAGTAGTGGGCTTAATGTTGTGCTTTTCATTGAACTCAAGCTGTTTCTTTCTCCTTCTTTTGCTTTCCTTAAGGGCCCTCTCCATAGAGCCTGTCATAGTGTCGGCGTATAATATGACCTGTCCGTTGACGTTTCTGGCGGCCCTTCCCGCTATCTGTATCAGAGACGTCTGGCTGCGCAGGAAGCCTTCTTTGTCGGCGTCAAGCACCGCCACCAATGAGACCTCGGGCAGGTCTATGCCTTCCCGCAAAAGATTTATTCCCACAAGGCAGTCGAATTTTTTCAGGCGTAAATCCCTTAGGATCTCAACCCTTTCTATGGCGTCGATCTCCGAATGCAGGTATTTCACCCGTATGCCCACATCCTCAAGATATGCGGCCAGGTCCTCAGACATCCTCTTCGTCAAAGTGGTAACTAAGACCCTCTCTTTTTTCTTTGCGCGTTTTTTTATCTCGTCGATAAGGTCGTCTATCTGGCCGTCGCTCGGTTTTATAATAATAGCCGGGTCTACAAGTCCAGTGGGCCTTATGATCTGCTCTGCCACTACGGCGCTTGCCTTGATTTCATAATCCGACGGCGTTGCCGACGAAAATATGACCTGTTTTGCCAGGGCGTCAAACTCTTCAAATTTTAAAGGCCTGTTGTCCAGGGCCGAAGGCAATCTAAAGCCGTATTCCACCAGCGTCTTCTTGCGGGCCTGGTCGCCCGCATGCATGCCGTGCAGCTGCGGAAGCGCCACGTGGGATTCGTCTATTATAACCAAAAAATCGTCCGGGAAATAATCAATAAGGCAGGACGGCCGCGAGCTGGGCGCTCTGCCCGCAAGGTGCCTTGAATAATTCTCGATCCCCGAGCAATAGCCGAGCTCTTTCAGCATTTCCATGTCATAGTTTGTCCTCTGCTCCAGGCGCTGGGCCTCAAG
>JAUWWU010000040.1 GCA_030616695.1 Candidatus Omnitrophota bacterium
TGATAGAAGGGCCCGGCCATGTACCCATAGATGAAATAAAAAGAAATGTTGAGCTGGAAAAATCGCTATGCGACAATGCGCCGTTTTACGTCCTCGGACCTATAGTGACGGATATCGCGGCCGGCTATGACCATATAACAAGCGCCATAGGCGGCGCCATAGCAGCATCATACGGGGCGGACTTTTTGTGTTATGTGACGTCGTCCGAACATTTAAGGCTGCCCACCCTGGAGGATGTAAGGGAAGGGGTTATTGCCACAAAAATAGCGGCACATGCCGCAGATATAGCAAAAGGAATAAAAGGCGCAAGAAGCGCAGATAAGGAATTGTCTCTGGCCCGCAAAAAAAGGGACTGGGAAAGGCAGATCGAATTATCGATAGACCCGAAAAAGGCAAGGGAATACAGAAAAAGCTCGGTCCCGCTGTCGGAAGACGTATGCACGATGTGCGACAAATACTGCTCCATAAAGTTGTTTGACGAAGTCTTAAAACCGACGGGGAAATAATATGTCTATACTTGTAGCCGGCACGGTCGCCCTGGATTCGCTTGAGACGCCGTTCGGAAAAGCCGAAAACGTCCTCGGAGGCTCCGCGACATACTTTGCTATAAGCGCGAGTTTTTTCGCCCCGGTAAACCTCGTGGCGATAGTCGGCAATGATTTTCCCGAGGAGCATATCTCCCTTTTAAAAAGGCACGGCGTAAACATAAAAGGGCTTGAGATAGTCAACGGCAAGACTTTCAGATGGAAAGGCAGGTACGGCTACGACATGGATAACGCCCAGACAATATACACCCAACTTAATGTCTGCAAAAAGTTCTCGCCCAAGATACCTGCGGAATATCAAAGAAGTGATGTTTTGTTTCTGGCAAATATCGATCCCGATGTGCAGGCGCACGTAATAAATCAGGTAGAAAGGCCGAGGTTGATAGCCTGTGACACCATGAACTATTGGATAGAAAATAAAAGAAAGGCCCTTCTGCGGACGTTAAAAAAAGTGGATATGTTCCTGTTGAACGAGGCGGAGGCAAGGCAGTTGACCGGGGAGCCGAATCTGTTAAAAGCGGGCAAGGCCCTTCTCTCTTTCGGCCCGAAAAAAACTATAATAAAAAAAGGCGAACACGGCGTCCTTTTCTTCTCAAGGAACTCGCTGTTTTCGGCCCCAGCGTATTTATTGGATACTATCAATGACCCTACCGGAGCAGGCGATAGCTTTGCGGGCGGGCTTATGGGCTATCTCAGGAAAAGCGGGCACTTTTCGTCGGATTCCGAGATCAGAAAAGGCATAATATACGGGAGTGTCTTAGCTTCCTACGCCGTCGAAGACTTCAGCGTAAGGAGATTGACGGGCATAAGTTACAGCGATGTGCAGCGGCGCTACCACGATTACAGGCGGCTTACAAGGTATTAACCGCCGGCGGCACTTTTTGATTTTTGAATTTTAACTGGCGGGTGTAATTCAATGGTAGAATACGAGCTTCCCAAGCTCGCTGCGTGGGTTCGATTCCCATCACCCGCTCCAGTATTATTACACGCTGAGCGAGGGGTGGAATCGAAGTGAGCCCGCGCCGACGAATAGGAGGAAAAGCGCGTACTCCTGTGAATAGCCCGAGATAGCGGCAGCGACCGAAGGGAGTCCCCGGAGGGGACGGGCGAGTGGCCGACCGGAGCACCCTGGCGAACGCAGTGAGCCGGGCGGAGGCGCCGATTCCCATCACCCGCTCCACTAAAACGTTCGGGCTACGGGGCTAAAAAGTAAGGAGTGGGCTTTTTACCCCTCCGCCCTGCGGCATGATGAAAAGCGGAGCAGGACTCGCGTCCGAACGTTTTTAAGGAGACAACTTTTTAGAAAAAAGTTTTCTCCTTAATGTTCCTCTTTCAAAAATAGAGAGCGGTAGCTAGAATCGAAGTGAGCGGATATGAATAAAACCTTAGACATACTTATAGCCATGAGCGTAGCGATAACGCTGGCCGGATGCGCCGCAAGAGGCCCTGTGCTTGCCCGGCCCAAGAGCTACGCCCCCCCGGGCTGCTATTATAAAGTGAAAAGGGGGGATACGCTCTGGAAGGTCTCAAAACTATACGACGTTGACGTCAAGGAAATAGTAAAGGTGAACAGGCTTCCCGACGCCACAAAAATCAACGTCGGCCAAAAGCTCTTTATACCATCGGCCGGAATAAAAGGGGAGTACGTTAAAATCCCTGACTACATTTCCTCGCCCGGTATGTTTTCGTGGCCGGTAGCCGGCAAGGTCATATCGCACTTCGGAGACAAAAAGGGGATGGTAGCAAATAAGGGCATCGACATAGAAGCGAGAGATTCCAGTAACGTCGTCGCAGCCAATAAGGGGACCGTGAGTTTCGTCGATGAAAATATGAAAGGGCTGGGGAAAACCATTATAATAGAGCACGAGAACGGCTTTTCCACCGTCTATGCGCATAACTCCAAGATCTTAGTGAGGGTAGGCGAGAAGGTAAAGCGAAATCAGGTTATAGCTAAAGTAGGGAAAACCGGAAGGGCCACAAAATCGTATCTGCATTTTCAAATAAGAAAGGGGCATGAGCCGCAGAACCCTTTCTACTATCTTCCTTAAAGGTATAGCATATGCTTATAGACCCTGTCGTAGGCGAAAAATTCTTCGGAAGAGGAGACATCCTGGCGCTGCTTGAGAAAAGGGTATGCGCTTTAAAAAGCGGCTACAGGCAAAATGTCGCCATAACAGGGCACAGGCTAACCGGGAAATCATCTATCCTTAACCACTTTCTCTTCAGCTTTAAAGACAGTGAGATATTGCCTATATATCTCGAAGTCCTGGACGAGCCGTTCAAGCAGTTCGCGACCAAATTCATCGGGACGCTCCTGTATAATTTTCTGAAATACACCCAGAAAGAGGCCAAGGATAACCTTGAATACCTTATAAAGGAAGGCGAAAAGGAAATACCCGTAACCGTTTCGCGCATAAAAAATATCCTCAGGCAAATAGAAGCGAATGATAATGAGGGCGCGTATTCCGAGCTATTGAACCTCAGCTCGGTCCTGAGGGAAGAAACCAAAAAACGCTGCGTCATAATACTGGACGAATTCCACAACCTTTCTTCATTCGGCATCAAGGACCCGTTCAAGGGGTTCGGCAAGAAAATAATGACGCAGAAAGATACGATGTACATAGTCGCCAGTTCCGAGGTCTCCTTGATAAAGAAGATCCTCTCCGAAAAACTGGCTTTACTATTCGGTAATTTCGAAAAGATCACCCTCGGCGGGTTTGACTGCGAGACAAGCAGGCAATTCCTCCAAAAAAAGCTTTCTTCCGTAAAGATCGGTGGCGAGCTCCTCGATTTTATAATCGCCTTCGCGGACGGCCACCCCTTCTACCTTGACGTCTTAAGCAATAAAATAAACGAGGTCATGGGAAACCTCCATTTCCGGATAGTCACGAAAGATACAGTGGTAAAGGCCCTTGAGGAGCTCCTGTTCGATTCACGCGGGACGATCAACCAATTTTTCACAAATTTCCTACAGGACCTTATCGACTCCAAAACGGAAAGGTGCAAGGCTACGCTCGCCGCAATCGCGCACGGCATATATAAACAGCGGGAGCTTTCAAAATGGACCGGCTGCAATAACAAGGAGATCGCCAGGCATCTTAAAATACTCACGGAAAAAAACCTCATCTATTCGTCGGGAAATGTCTACAGGTTTTATGATAAAGTCCTCAGGTTCTGGCTAAAAAAGGTTTATCATAAAAGGAGGCGGACACTGGTCGACAGTATATCCGAAAAGTCGAAGATCTTCAGAAGCGATGTAGAAGAGCTGATCCGGCAGTTTCTGGAGGAATCCAGGATAGATGCAGTCTTTAGAATAAAAAGGCTTTTAGATTCCTTTAACAACGAAACGGTAGAGATAGATTCAAAGAAGCGCAGGCTCACGCATTTTGAAAAGACCGAATTGATAGCGGACAACGGAAAAAAATATATCGCCGGTTACCTTAAAAATAAATTCTGCCTTATCTACCCGTCAAAAGAAAAGCTTGGTGAAAACGATATCCTGGAATTTATAAAATACAGCATGAAATATAAACTCAGCCTGCACCGCTGGATAATAGTGCCTCTTAACGGCATAGAAATAAACGCGAAGCTTATGGCGAAAGAGATAAAGATGTGGATATGGAACATTGACACGGTAAATGAGCTTCTCGACATCTTTGGCAGTCAGATGATGGTACGAATATGAAAATAGGCGTGCTTTCCGATACCCATATACCGCGCGCGGCGCACGAGCTCCCCCGGGAGATATGCAGGGCCTTTAAGAACGTGGACCTGATACTGCACGCGGGCGACCTCATAAACATATCGGTCCTGGACAAATTAAATACATTAGCCAGGACAGAGGCGGTCCACGGAAATATGGACGAGCCCGAAGTCAGAAAGTCCCTGCCCGCAAAAAAGATAATAAAAGCCGGGGATTTCAGGATAGGGCTGGTCCACGGGTCGGGAATGCCGTTTAGGTTAATAAACACCGTCCATACGGAATTTTCGGAAAAAGTGGACGCGATAGTTTTCGGCCACTCCCATTCGCCGGTAAACGAAGTGAGGGACGGCATATTATTTTTCAATCCGGGCAGCCCTACAGATAAGATATTCGCGAGATATAAATCGTACGGAATACTTACGGCGAACAAAGACCTTAAAGGAGAAATCATAAGATTATAATGGGCCTTGATCACGAAATACCGGTGCTTAAAATAGAAGAGGATGCGCTTCCGGCAGCTTGGGAAAAATCTGTCCTTGCCGCATGGAAAGACGGCCTGGATATAAAAACAGAGTACGATAAAAAGGGGGATCCTCCGAGTAAAGACTGCACCATGATAATAGTCGTCGGCCGGCCGATGATGGAGCCGCGTATCCACCGAGCCTTCCCCGGCGGCCTCGAAGACCTTGAAATATACAGGCAGGAGGTCGTCTTCGGCATACACGACCATTGGATAAACCCGTCGGAGGGAAAGTGGACATATACATACCACAAGCGGATCTTCGGCTATGAGATAGAAAGTGAGTGCATAGACCAGATAGACGCGGTGGTAAGAAAACTAACGGAAGTGCCGTATTCAAGGAGGGCCCAGGCCATCACGTGGAATGTCAAGCTCGACCAGGAAACAGAGGACCCGCCGTGCCTGCAGAGGTTGTGGTTTAGAATAACCGAGGCGCCGGACGGAAAAAAACGGCTGAACATGAATACGCACTGGAGAAGCAGGGATGCCTTTAAGGCCTCGTTTATGAACATGTATGCGCTTACAGACCTTCAGAGGATAATAGCGGAAAAGATCTCGGAAGGCCGGGGGGAAAAAATCGAAGTGGGCAGATATGTCGATATAAGTGACAGTTTCCACATATACGGTTCATACCATGAAGATTTCAAGAAATTCCTGCGGACAGTGGAAAAAAGAAGCTTTGCCGAAAGGACCTGGCATACAAAATTCGCCAGGTCGTTCTTTGAGGATGCAAAGAAAAAAATAGCCATGGAAAAACAATGACCTGCGGTGCTCTTACACTATGGTTAAAATTTATAATCTGCGTCTCCCTTATCCTCGTCTCGGGATCCAGATTGTGCGCCTATGCTGATATAATAAGCAAAAACAGCAGGATCTCCGCCGGGCTTATGGGGGTATTATTTTTAGCGTGCATCACATCCTTTCCGGAGATGTTTACATCCCTTGGCTCGATAACGGTCGTGCACGCCCCTGACCTCGCCATCGGCGACCTGGTAGGCGCGGTAATAATAAACGTGTTTTTCATCGCAATGCTGGCTATTCTATTCCGGAAAGGCTCCGTATTGGCCGGACAAAGCAGGGTGAATATTTCCACTGCCGTATTAACTATTATGATGCTTTTTGTCATTATAGGCGCTTTAACTCTGCGTCGCTTTACCAACATAAAATCCGGCATATTTAATGTAGGCTTCGGCAGCATACTGCTGGGATTGGCCTATATAGCAGGAACGGTTGCTAGTTATAAGCGGGAGGTCAAAGTCGTTATGCGGCATACAGGCAAAGGAATTGCGGCGCCTCTAATGATAAAATTTATCGTCTCGGCGTTGATTATTATTATTTCAGGACTATGGCTTGCCTCCATCGGCAAAAAAATATCGGATTTCTACGGCTGGAATGAGATGTATGTCGGCGTAATATTGATTGCCATAGCTACAACAATGCCCGAGCTCGCCGTTTCATTTGCCGCGTTAAAGCGAAATTCAGTGAATATGGCGGTAGGAAACCTTCTGGGGAGCAATTTCTTTAATCTTTTTATTATCTTTCTGCTCGATATAGTGCTGCGCAGGGGCGAATTCCTTTCATATGTCTCGGGGCTAAACATATTCCCTGCCTTTCTTGCCATAATCCTGACAACTATCGCCGTGGCCGCCATGTTAAAGAAGCCGAAGGATAAGCCGGTTTTTCCTTACATAGCCTGGGATTCGGCGCTTATAATATCGGTTTTTTTAGTCGGTCAGTATTTGCTCTATAATATAGTCCTTTCGATTAACTGGTGAAGATATGCTTACAAGAAAAGAAATAGAGGAGAGAGAACATAAGTTTCTGGCACCTTATGCCATGAAAAGCAGGGACACCAGGGGCAGGGTTTATAAAGAAAAGGAGCATGATTACCGCAGCGCCTATCAAAGAGACAAAGACAGGATTATATACTCAACTGCCTTCAGGCGGCTGGAATACAAAACACAGGTCTTTGTGAACCATGAGGGAGACCATTACAGGACGCGGCTGACCCATACACTGGAAGTCGCGCAGATCTCAAAATCAATAGCCCGCGTGCTCAAGCTAAACGAAGACCTGGTGGAAACAATAGCCCTTGCCCATGACCTGGGCCATACCCCTTTCGGCCATGCCGGCGAAGACACGTTGAGAGAACTCATGCTGGAGCACGGCGGCTTCGAACACAACGCCCAGGGCTTAAGGGTCGTGGATTACCTGGAAGAGAGGTATCCGGATTTCTCCGGCCTCAACCTGACGCACGAAGTCAGGGAAGGCATTGTAAAGCACAGCACGCTCTTTGACCATCCTACGACGGCTATCGAGGTCATAGGCTTCGAGCCCGAATCGCTGCCGCTTCTCGAGACGCAAGTGGTGGATGCCGCTGACGAGATTGCCTATGACAACCACGACCTTGACGACGGCATAACGAGCGGCATGCTTAAAGAGGGCCCGCTAAAAAGGCTTGGCTTATGGAAAGGGGCGAGTGATTTCATCAGCAAAAAATATCCGGGCCTTACGGCCGAAAAGAGAAAATACCAGATTATAAGGACCCTTATAAACAGCCAGGTCACGGACCTGATCCAGCAGAGCGAAAAAAATATCAAAAAATTCAGGATAAGAACCCCGGCAGACGCAAAAAAGCTTCCCACGAAAATTATATGCTCCAGCAAAAGCATACAGGAGGAAAAAAAACCTCTGCGGGAATATCTTCTTAAAAACCTATATCAGCATTATAGAGTCGTAAGGATGTCGGATAAGGCGTCAAGGTTTATAAGAAAATTATTTGAGGTATATCTTGCCAAACCGCAACAGTTGCGCCCCGACTTTCAGAAAAGGTTAAAAAAGGACGGGTCCCATAGAGTGATCTGTGACTATATTGCGGGCATGACGGACAGATATGCCCTGAA
>JAUWWU010000148.1 GCA_030616695.1 Candidatus Omnitrophota bacterium
AGGAGGCCATGTCTCGAGATGAGACATGTCTTGTTTGAATAAAAGGGCGCCGTTTACGATAATCTCAAAATCGCGGCAACTGATCTCCCCCAATCCAAATGGACTGACCCCTATCCTTGAGTCTTTTATTTCGTTAAGATATCGTCTGTGAGATATTTTGGTAGAATCTATGTTAAATCTTTCTCTCAATATCCCGGTTATCTGCTCTCTTTGGCACCTGATTGTATTCCTTGTGTGCGATAATCCGATCCTGCCCTGGATATCCGCTCTTCGACCTCTATCCGGATTTGTAAAACTGATCTTGTAGCCGGCTTTAAACGGTAAATGCCTGGCTGCTAGATATCCGAGCACGTTACTCCACTCATACATCGCGCTATTCCATGAAATCCCTAACTTATGCGCGTATTCCTCTTTGAGTGTCACAGAAACAGCGCCTCCCTCGTCACTATCGCCCGAAGCCTCTATTTCGTCGTTTATATCGAATAGCCTTTTATAATAGTCAGTAAAGATCCTGTGCCCGTAAAAAGATTTTCCGTATAAGGACCTGTCTTTCAAGGCCTGGCCCTTATAATAGGCATCTACGTACGGCATGACGTTAAACTGTGTGGTCCCCGTGCTATCGGTAGTATCAAACCAGACCACTTTGGCAATCTTCTTTTTAAATCTCCCCAAGGCCCCGTAGAATCCGTCAATTTTTTCGGCAGAATGCCATCTTCTGAAGAACTTACTATTTATAAAAAGGGTGTCACAGTTATAAATCCTATCACTGATCCTTTCACAGAAACCGATTTTTATGCCCTTACTGGCAAAAAAGGGCCTGTTGATCAGCAGCGGGTAGCCGAAAGTGCGTGAATTTGTCGTTTTATACGTAGTCAATACATGAACCTGTGTCTTTGCCATTTTATTTTATTTTCGCCGTCTTTTTTATTAAATCGAAATAGGCTTTGTCAATAACATCGGCGGAGCACTGGGAAACCACTTCTTCCCTCTTTTGCTTAAATACCTCCGCATCTATTTCCCGAGCCCTTTTCACTTTTTCGGCAAATTCTTCAGCATTCAGGCCTGAAAGGAATCCGTCTTTTCCGTCCTCAATCCAGCAGTCCGTAACGCCCGCTATGCGGTTGGCGACAACAGGCAGGCCGCAGGCAATTGCCTCTAACATAATAGAGCCTAGGGCCTCATTTTCCGTAGGAAATAAAAACACATCCGACATCTTTAGATACTCATCGACCTTGTCTATAAACCTTGGCTCAAGCTGAACTCTGGATTCTAAGCGGTATTCTGAAATTTTGTCTTTTATCGCTCTTAAGTAATTCCTGTCCCTTTCGGCAAATGGCCCGCTTTCATCCAGCGGTCCGGCTAATACAAGTTTAAATTTTTCAGGCAATTTTTTTAAGACATCCAATAAAAAAATCTGCTTCTTGCTCGGCCTGAATTTGGATACGCATACCAGTAAAATATCGTCATCACCAAACGGCGTATATTTCCTGCGGAATTTTGCCTTATTTCCCCTATCTATAAAAAATTTTGCCATATCTATGGGATTGGGCCTGCACCAGACATTTCTCTTATAACCCTCTTTTTCGCACATCTTTTTCAGGTAATCCGATATACAGACAATGGGCGTATCTTCCGGAAACGCTTCACCCAGCATCCAGCGAAATAATCGCGGTTCATACTGGTGAGGAACAGTCGTTAAGTTGGATAGCTCCACAATAAATGGTTTTTTATAACGCTTTGCAAAAGTCACGGTTGCTGAGGTAACCCAGTTCTTGCCGAATATGTGGATTAGATCAAACCTGCCCGCATTAAATCTAAGGTATATCCATGTCAAAACGGCCTCGCAAAAATAATTCAACCCGTGTTTTATCTTTTCGGAAAAAGACAGAGGGACATAAACTCTTCTATCTTCGTCTGCTAAAGAAAAAAGCTTCCTTGCTATTCTTGTAACCCGGCGGCCGTCCGCCTCATAAATTTTGCTGTTATTAAATACAAGGGAACCTGTCAAAACTTCGAAAGTTACAGGGTATTTTTCCGAAAGCCTTTTATAGGTATTGTGTGCGCGCAGGCCTGAGCCGGCGCGTTCAGGCACATATTTACTGCTAACCACTAAGACATTTATCGGCTTCATCTTGGCTTTTTTTAGACCTCTGACTGTTTTTTATAAAAATATCTATTGTAATCAAAGTTAAAATAAGATCCGAATAATCGCCCTTTTTTTCCAGATGCCTTTCGACAAAGAACCTTACCTTGCTCATATCCAAAAAGCCTAATTCCTCCAGGGCCGGGGAGCTGATTAAGCCCCGCGTTAATTCTTTCATTTCTCTCTTTGCGTTTATAATATCCGCTTTACGCGGCCACGATCTCTCTTCCTGCGCCGGAGGTAGCGGAACCTTTCGGCCTGCTTTTCTTAATATCCTATTGATGCATAACTTGGCCGTAAGCACAAAATCAGAGTCGTAAATATTAAAGTTGGTATTGGCATTTCTTATTCTGTACAATCTGTCATCAAGAAGCCTTATCGCTTGTGTAAATATTTCCCTATTGGCACGATCCTGCGGGGGTAAAGAAAGATAAAAATCAAACAGTTCGTTATCAAAGGCGATTGTTCTTTCCTCCGCTACAGTGCGCAGGCTGTTTATATTAAGAGAGGTATAATGCCGTGACATATTATGCATTATAAGGTATTCCCATATATCCTGCTCATCATTGCAGAAGCTTCCGGATTTTTTCAGTAAATCATCCACGGATAAATAGAG
>JAUWWU010000056.1 GCA_030616695.1 Candidatus Omnitrophota bacterium
ATTTTTGTGTATCTTTGAAAGCCTGCGCGCCTCATCGCACATCTCTTTTTGCTGCAGCCCTATTACCTCCGTGCTGATAGGGCCGTCCACAATCGAACAGATCTCTTTTATCAGCGCAATAAAATCTTTGCCCTCGCGCGCCACCAGCGTCGGATTGGTGGTCACCCCGTCTATAATGCCCATGTTGTTCGCCGCTTTTATATGTTCGATATTCGCGGTATCAATGAATATCTTCATGTTGGTAATTCCTTTTGAGCGTGGTGGGGACGCTTTCCTTAAGGCCTATTACAAGGCCGGGAAAACGTCCCCATGAACGGCTTTATATGTATTCGTTACGCTTGTGGTTCAACTGCGGTACGCCTTTATGTTTTTCTTTACTAACTCGGCGGCGCCGATCACGCCGGCGTCATTGCCGAGTTTTGCCTTAACGATCTTTACTGTCCTTTTCTGCACCTTCATGGCCCTTTTTCTTATCGTCCTGCGCACGGGATCAAAAATAAACCTCCCTGTTTCCGCTATGCCTCCGCCTATTATTATGACTTCCGGGTTTAATAAATTAATAACGCCTACCAGCGCATTCCCTATATGCTCGCCCATCTCTTTCCATTTCTTTTTCGCAAGAGTATCGCCGGCGGCAGCGGCCCGGGTGAGCAGTTCGGGCGTTATATCCCGCGGTCTACCCTTGGCCAACTTCCCGATAATGCTGCCCGAACCCTTCTTAAGGCTTTTTCGGACATCATTCAAGAAATATTCCCTTCCGACATATGCCTCCAGGCAGCCGGAATTGCCGCAATTACATAAAGGGCCTTTTTCATTTAGCTGTATGTGGCCTATCTCGCCCGCCACCCAACCGGACCCGCGATACAGGCTGCCCTCTATAATAACCGCTCCGCCTACGCCGGTGCCGAGCGTAAGGCAGACTGCGTTAGCATAACCCTTTCCCGCGCCGAATGTCATCTCTCCGAGGGCCATAACGTTGACATCGTTATCCACAAACGTCGCCAATCCCGTAATACTTTCAAACTTTTTCTTTAGCGCGGCATTCTTCCAGCCGGGAATATTTACAAAATAAAAAACCAGGCCCTTTTTAAAATCTACCAGGCCCGGCACGCCGATACCCAATCCCAGGATATCTTTTTTTCCGATTTTGTTTTGCTTTATAAGGCCGTCCGACGCGGATGATATCGCCTTTATCAGCGCGTCTTTTTTGTACCTTTTCGTAAGAAAAGAATCTTTAGCAATTATGCGGCCGCGTAAATTAAGAATGGCTACTTTCGTATGAGTGCCGCCTACGTCCACTCCAATAATGTATCTTGCCATCGGACTATATTATTCTTTTTTCCGTATTTTTGTCGAAAAAGTGGACCTTGCCCATATCGAAGACTACGTCCAGATTTTTAAATATCTCGGGAGTGCTTCGAGACCCCACCCTTGCTACAAAAGAGTGCTTTTTCGTATTGAGATAGAGATAGACCTCCGAACCCATCGGCTCAACTACATCCACCGTAACGCTTATTGTATTCTCCGACTGGGCTTCGGTCGTGAATAACTTATCGTATATGTCTTCCGGCCTTATGCCGAATGTTATTTCCTTATCGGTATAGGGCGACAGCTGAGGAGCCATCCTGTCCAGGATCCCTATCTGAAAATTTCCTTCGTCAAAAAACAGTTTCCCGTTTTTCTTTCTTAAGATGCCGTCCATGAAATTCATGGGCGGGCCGCCGATAAAGCCTGCCACAAATTTATTAACAGGGTTGTCGTATATATTCATCGGCGTATCGCACTGATATATTACGCCGTCTTTCATAACGGCCACCCTGTCGCCGAGCGTCATCGCCTCCACCTGGTCATGGGTGACATATATCATCGTAGTCCGGAGCTTATTGTGAAGTTTGTGGATCTCGGTCCTCATTTGGGTCCTGAATTTTGCGTCGAGGTTGGAGAGCGGCTCGTCAAAAAGGAATACAAGCGGTTTTCTTACGATGGCCCTTCCCACGGCCACGCGCTGTTTCTGGCCGCCGGACAGCTCCCTGGGCTTCCTTTTCAAAAGGCGGTCTATGCCGAGTACGGAGGCGGCGTCTTTCACGCGCTTATCTATTTCGCCTTTAGATACTTTCCTCAGCTTAAGGCCGAAGGCCATGTTATCATATACGTTCATATGGGGATACAGGGCGTAATTCTGAAAGACCATGGCTATATCCCTGTCTTTCGCCGGGACATCGTTCACCAGCCTATCGCCTATATATATTTCGCCTTCCGTTATTTCTTCAAGCCCGGCCACCATACGCAGAACCGTTGATTTGCCGCACCCCGAAGGCCCCACCAAAACAAGGAATTCCATGCTGTTTACGCCCAGAGAGATGTCCTTTACGGCTTCGACGTCTCCCGGATATATCTTCGTTATGTCCTTAAGGCTCACCTGCGACATTTCTTATCCTTTTCTTGGTCTAATGATATACATTATAAACAAAAAAGAGAGGGTTTCAAGCAAAATAACCGATGAGCTTGCTTATGGTATCTTTCAGGTCCTTGCGATGGAGTACCATGTCTATCTGGCCGTGTTCGACTAAAAACTCGGATTGCTGGAAACCTTCCGGTAGTTTCTGTCTTATGGTTTGCTCGATGACCCGCGGCCCGGTAAAACCGATGAGTGCCTTTGGCTCAGCTATGATGACATCGCCCAGCGAAGCAAAACTTGCCATTACGCCGGCCATCGTCGGATTGGTGAGTAAAGAAACGAATAAGAGCCCTGCCTCGTTATGCCTCTTTATAGCGGCGCTTGTCTTGGCCATCTGCATAAGGGAAAACATCCCTTCATACATCCTGGCCCCGCCGCCCGAACCGGAACATATAATAACAGGCAGCTTTGACTGCGTCGCTTCTTCTATGGCCCGGGTTATCTTCTCTCCGACTACGGACCCCATGCTCCCCATTATAAACCGCGAATCCGTTACGGCAAAGATCACCTTTTCTCCCTCTATTTTCCCCGCTCCGGTAATAGCCGCTTCTTTCAGGCCGGTGAGCTTCATATCGCTTTCCAGCTTGGCTTTATACTTTTTGGGGCCTTTAAACCCGAGCGGGTCCTTGGACAGCATATTCTTATCAAATTCCTTAAAGCTGTCCTTGTCGAGCGTTATATCTATCCTCTCCGGCGCGTTTAGCATGAAATGATAGTTGCATTTCGGGCAGACCTTGAGGTTCTCTTCAAGTTTTTTATTATATATGATCTCCCCGCAGTCAACGCATTTAGTCCACAGGCCTTCGGGTATATCCTTTTTCTTCTTCGCAACCTTTACTATTGTATATCGCGGCTTACCGAATAGCGGCATATATCTCTTACCTTTTCCGGTTATTATACCCTATTTTTCCCTTTTAAGTAAACCAATAAGTTCCCTTGCCTTGTCAACCGCGGAGGAGGCGTCTTTTGCGTAGCCGTCCGCCCCGATCGACTCGGCAAAGTTTTTTGTGACCGGCGCTCCGCCTACCATCGTCTTTAGCCGTGTAAGGAGCCCCTGCTTTTTCAGCTCCTCTATTACGTCCCTCATAGCGCCCATTGAAGTGGTCAAAAGGCTGGACATTGCTATTATATTGACATCCTTATCCGTTGCTGTATCTATAAACCTCTCTACGGGAACGTCTATCCCTAAATCTATCACTTCGAACCCTGCGCCCCTGAACATCATGGCAACAAGGTTCTTGCCTATATCGTGAAGGTCACCCTTAACGGTGCCTATGCCCACCTTGCCCAGCGGTTTTATGCCGCTCTTTGACAGATGCGGCGCGAGGATATCCAATCCCGTATGCATAGCTTTTGCGGATATCATGACTTCCGGTATAAATATCTCATTGTCCTTAAACTTCCGTCCGACCTCATCCATGCCGCCTATCAGGGTATCCAGCACCTTTTTTACGCCGATACCACTATCGAGAGCCGCGGTTGTCAGTTCGGCCACTTTGGCGATGTCGCCGTCATTGAGCGCGTCTTTAATAGTTTGTAGATCCATGTTTATCCTTTTAAAACTTATTTATCACTAAGCCGGTTAAAAGTTTCGGGTAAAAATAGGTCGACTTATGAGGCATCCTGTCGCCGCCCTTCGCTATATTCTGCACCTCAGCGACCTTTGTGGGCAGTTGAAAAAAGGCGACGTCGCACTCGCCTTTTTTAACAAGGCCGATGGCAAAATCCTCGTCGCGTGTATATATAATATTCCTGTCGTTTGCGGAAAATCTATCTATATGGAGTATATGGTCAAAGATCAAAAAGTGCAGGACCGTTACATTGAGCCTTTTCCATTCGCGCGATCTATCCACTTTTATTATACCATCCAGCGCGGATTCATTTTTAAGCCTTAAAAGATAAAAACATCGATTTTTGAAATAGACGCCGAAGGCATATCCTTTCTTTGCCTTCTCCAGTTCTTTAAACATATCCTTTTTGTCTTTTACGCTCTCTATTTCGAAATAACGGCCCAGTTTTTTTTCAAGGCGGCCCCATTTCAAACTGCCGATAGTCTTAATGGCGCGGTAAGTAGAAAAGACCGTAAGGCCTTCATCCGTAAGATTAGAGAGGTATACCATAACGTTGTCGAATTTTCCGGCGCGGACCCTGCCCGGTTTTTTTCGCATTTCGTTCCTAAAGCTAAGGGCGACTTCATACCTGTGATGGCCGTCTGCGATAAAGACCTGCTTGTCATCAAGTCCTTTCTTTACCTTGTTAATAATTCCCGGATTGGCCACTCTCCACACCCTATGGCCTACGCCTTCAATATGTATATCTATAATAGGCTGCTTTTTGCGCGCATAGCCTTCAATGATCTTGGTGATTTTATTGCCGTCATCGTTAAATATACAAAAGATGGGGCTGGTATTTGCTTTTGTGTTGCGGATGAGGTTCAGCCTGTCTTCTTTAGGTCTGGAAAAGGTATGCTCATGGGGGAGCACCAGGCTGCTGGAAGGGTCTTCTATCTTCATAAGGCAGATAAAGCCTGTCCTTGATTTTAACTTGCCCTTGTGCAGATATTCCTGTTCATAGATATATATTGAGGGCTTCTTATCTTTATTTAATACCCCTTCCTTAAGCCACTTCGAAAGTAGGCCTGCGGCCCTGGTATATTTATTATTTTTTCGATTGTCCCCTTTCGACTCCTTACCAAGTATTACCCTGACTATATTAAGGAAATGCGCTTTGTAGAGCTCGTCCTGCATCTGAGGCGAGATGACATCATAAGGCGGGGCCGTGACGGCTTCGAGATTTTTTATCTTCGCTTTATTATATAAAATACCTTTAAATGCCGATATCTTCGCCATTTACCGTCTCCCTACGTTAAATATCATCGCGCCTATAAAAGTCCCTAAGGAATCAAATATAAAGTCTGATACCTCCGCAAACCTTCCGGGAACGACGGTCTGATGTAACTCATCGATAAGTCCGTATAAAGTCCCTATGGCAAAAGCCATGGCAACAGCGACGCTTACGGAAAGCCTCGCATCCGAACCCCTAATGGCCCTGATCAAAAGAAATCCAAAGACCGCGTATTCCAGAAGGTGGATCAATTTATCTATATTAGCGATCTCCAATTCTATGCCCAAAGGCTTTTCGAGAGACGAAAGCCAAAAGATCAATATAGCGTACGCTATTACCGGCAGCCACAATTTTGAAAAGGACTTTACCTTACCCATTCTTATTTTACCAGCTTTTTCAATTTATCCAAAAAGGATTTGCGCATGGGCGCGGATTCCTCGCCTAATGTTTTCGCAAATTCCTTAAGTGCCTTTTTCTGCTCTCCCGTTAAGGATTCGGGTACTTCCACAAACACCCTCACGTGCTCATCTCCCGTGCCGTATGAATTTAAATGCGGAAAGCCTTTGCCCCTCAGCCTGAATATCTTGCCGTTCTGCGTGCCGGCGGGGACCTTCATCTTGACTTTACCGTCGAGGATCGGGACGTCTATCTCGGAGCCGAATACCGCCTGCGGAAACGTTATAGGCACATTGATCAATATATCGTCGCCGCGCCTCTCGAACAATTCGTGGGGCCTGAGGTAAACCTCTATATAAAGGTCTCCCCGGGCACCGCCTTTTATGCCCGCCTCGCCTTCGCCGGATATCCTTATCCGGTTACCTGTATCAATGCCCTTCGGTATCTTGACCTTTATCTTACGCTCGATCCTTATCCGGCCGTTGCCCCCGCATTTTGAACAGGGCGACGTTATCAGATATCCCTCTCCTTCGCACCGGCCGCACGTCCTTGAAACACTGAAGAATCCGCTTGAACTTATTATCTGTCCTCTGCCTCCGCAGTCAGGGCAGGCTGTTTTCTTAGAGCCGGGCTTTGCCCCGCTCCCCTTACAAACCGAACATGTTTCGGAGCGCTCTACTCTCATCTGCTTTTC
>JAUWWU010000086.1 GCA_030616695.1 Candidatus Omnitrophota bacterium
CCTTGTCAAATCTTTTATTGCTCATCCAGAGCCATTTCAAATTAACAGTCCACCAATCTGTTAGATCGCAATCTATATAATTAGATAAAACAGTTTGCCTTTCTATATTTCTCCTATTTGGGTCGTCTCCGCCATGTCCACCTGAATCATCTATTTCGATTTCGGCATCTGTATATCTAAATGTCGAACCTATTGTCAATCTATCATGCGGTTCGTAATCAACTCGCGAAGATAAAGAAGTATTTTTGTAGCCATCTTTTTCATCATTATCATACTTTGAATCCGCCTTTGAGATACCCTCTGTATCAAGCCGCGAAAATGCCGCAGAATAATGGAGTCCTTTAAATTCGCCGTATGAGCCTATTGTCTCTTTAAAAGTTAAATAAGAACCTGCTTCAAAAGATGCCCAGACTTTTGGTTTTCCCATACCTTTTTTCGTTATAATGTTTATAACCCCTCCTATAGCATCGGAGCCATATAGCGTGCTGTGAGGCCCTCGTAATACCTCTACTCTCTCCACATTATCCAATGTCAAGTTTGCAAAATTAAAAGCGCCGTTTGTAGACGTCGGGTCAAATACCTTTATGCCGTCTATCATCACAAGTGTATGACTGGATTCTGTCCCTCGTATAAATATAGAGGTAGCTGACCCAAAACTTCCTGACTGAACTACATTAAGGCTGGGGATATCCTGCAAAATATCCTTTACTTGCGGCCTGCCCTTTGAAACTATCTCATCTTCGTATATGACTGAAAACGAAGAAGGGATTCCGTAAAGAGGGGTTTCGTACTTGGTGGGCGTAATTATAATCATAGGGAGCTCTATGCCTTTTAATGTCGCATCCTTCTCTTCAGTCTCTATTTCCTCTGCAATGGCATTAAAAGACACTAATACAAAAAATGCTGCTATTAAAAACCTTTTCATTGTATCCCTTTCCGACCTTGGAGGAAATAAAAAAACCCAACCTTCTTTTTCGGTTGGGTTATATTCCTTCCCTTCCTCTCACCCCGAAGGTCTAATTTTAGGTGTCCTGGCTCGGGAGCGTAAACCGTCAGCCTTCCCATCCCGTTAGCTTTTTTAAAAACCTGCGACGGAACAGTGACTGCCGGCCCCTTCTTCTCCCTTACAGTTGCGGGGGCAGCAACGGATTTTCACCGTTTTCCCTGTTTAGTTGATTTGGCTGTTAAAGAACTTTGAGAAAAGTATACGCTTAATCCGGTACCCTGTCAAGAAAAATCACTTCAAAACCCGGATCCGCCACGGAGGCCACCAGATAAACATGGCCCTCCCTATCATGTTCTCCCCGGGGACAAATCCCCAATAGCGCGAATCCTGAGAGCTTCCGCTATTATCGCCCAATACGAAATAACTGTCTTCCGGGATTTTGAGGGGCGCTCTCTCGCGGCCGTATTTTCCCCTGTTATAATAATAAATCTTTGACATCTCAGGAATACCCTCTATCGGCTCGCCGTTTATCAGTATGTTTCCGTTAGAGATCTCTATCGTATCCCCGTCCATTGCCGCAAGGCGCTTTATGAAATCCCTTTTATCTACGGGATAAACAAAAACCACTATATCCCCCCGCCGGGGTTCTCTCAGGCCCGGCAGTCTGTAATTGGTAAACGGTATCTTAGGGCCGAAGAGGAGCTTGTTTACCATTATCTTATCGCCTTCCAAGAGAGTTGGCCTCATTGAGCCGGAAGGTATTTTAAACGCCTGTATAAAAAATGCCCTTATGAACAGGGCCAGTATTACCGCTATTAATATAGGCTCGCCCCATTCATTCATCCACCTTTTTATCCATTTTTTTACCGCGAGTTTTCTGTCTTCTTTCATGATCATGCCTTCAATGCGGCTATGAATGCCTCCTGGGGTATCTGGACCGTTCCGAACTGCTTCATCTTCTTTTTACCCGCCTTTTGTTTTTCCCAGAGCTTTCTCTTGCGCGTAATGTCCCCTCCATAGCATTTGCCGGTTACGTGCTTCTTTAAGGGTCTGACCGTGGACCTGGCTATTATATTGCCGCCTATCGCCGCCTGGATCGCAACCTCAAAAAGCTGCCGCGGCACCAATTCCTTCATTTTATCGACGATGGCGCGGCCCTTAAACTGCGCCTTATCCCGGTGTATGATCATCGAGAGCGCGTCAAACGGCTCTCCGTTTAAAACGATATCCAGTTTAACCATATCGCCCCGGCGGTAATCAAGAAGCTCATAATCGAGCGAGCCATAACCCCTGGTAATCGATTTGATCTTGTCGTAAAAATCCACGATGATCTCGGACAGCGGCATCCTGTATATCAATTTGGCTTTGTCTTCGCCTATATATTCGGTGCTGATATATTCGCCCCTTCTGGATTCCGTAAGCTGCATAACCGTGCCTATGGAATCGCTCGGCGTGATTATATAAGCTGTGACATACGGCTCCCTTATCTCCTGTATGAAGTTTACGGGCGGCATCTTGGACGGATTGTCAACATCCATAAGCCCGCCGTCTTTTTTGACAACCTTGTAAATAACGCTTGGGGTGCTGATAATAAGGTTCAGGTCGTATTCCCTCTCAAGCCTTTCCTGTATTATCTCCATATGCAAAAGGCCGAGAAAACCGCATCGGAAACCGAACCCCAGCGCGGCAGAGCTCTCGGGCTCGTATTGAAATGAGGCGTCGCTTAACCTCAACTTCGCCATCGCGTCTTTAAGGCTGGCAAAGTCTTTGTTGTTTACGGGATATATGCCGCTGTAAACCATCGGCCTGAGCTTTTTATAACCGGGCAAAGGCTCCTTTGCGGGCTCGGCGACGGAAGTGATGGTATCGCCTATTTCTATCTTTCCCGCGTCGCGTATATTACACGCAAGGTAGCCGACTTCGCCGCAATGTAATTTGTCGATCGCCTTTGCCTTAGGGGTAAATACGCCTATCTCCTGCACCTCATATTGCTTTCCCATCCTCATCATCCTGATCTGATCGCCCTTGCTCACCGCTCCGTTCATTATCCTTATATATATCACGGCGCCTTTATACGTATCGTAGCTCGAATCGAATATCAGCCCCTGTAAAGGATTGGATTCGCTTCCGGCCGGCGGGGGGATCCGCTTTACGATGCTCTCGAGCACATCTATTGTGCCGGTGCCCTCTTTCGCGCTGGCCAATAAGACCTCCTCTTTATCTATCTGCAGAAAATTAGCGATGTCTTTTTTTACCCTTTCGGGCTCTGCGTTTGAAAGGTCTATTTTGTTCACCACGGGTATGATGACAAGGTTGTGCTCCATCGCCATGTAAAGGTTAGCCACTGTCTGCGCCTCAATACCTTGCGCGGCGTCCACCAGCAATAAAGCGCCTTCGCAGGCCGCTATGGATTTAGAGACCTCGTAGGTAAAATCGACATGGCCCGGGGTGTCTATCAGGTTAAGGAGGTATTCCCTTCCGTCTTTGGCCGTGTATTTGAGGCGGACCGCGCTGGACTTTATCGTGATGCCCCTCTCGCGCTCGAGGTCCATGTCGTCCAGCATCTGCTCATGGAATTCCCTTTCGGATATGGCGGCGGTTATCTGCAGTATCCTGTCGGCAAGCGTTGACTTGCCGTGGTCGATATGAGCTATTATGGAGAAATTGCGGATGTTCATTTAAAGGAAAAAGCGATTTTCCTGCCGGCTTCAAGTATTTTGAGCGCCGTCTTGTCGGTTGATTCATCTGAGTATATTCTTAAAATCGGCTCTGTCCCCGAAAACCGCAAAAGCAGCCAGCTTTCATCCTCAAGTATAAGCTTAACGCCGTCGTAAGTCTTGACGCCTGAAACCTTTTTGCCCAGTATCTTATGGGGCGGATCGGATTTCAGGGTCTTCATCAGTTTTTGCTTAAGCTTATCGGGATATCTCGTATCTATGCGCCTGTAGTAATAATAGCCGAATTCTTTCTCTATACTTTTTAGTATCTTCGGAAGCTTCTGGTTTCTGCAGGCCATCATCTCCAGAACGAGAAGGCCGGAAAGCATCCCGTCCCTCTCCGGCATATAGTTTTTAAACCCTATTCCGCCTGCCTCTTCGCCGCCGATTAAAATATCGCGGGACCTCATAAGGTCGCAGATGTATTTAAAACCCACGGGAGTCTCGTGCATCCTGAGGCCGTATTTTTCGCAGATCTTGTCTATAAGGACCGTTCCGCATATAGTCTGGACTACTTCGCCTGTCATTTTTCTATCTTCCAATAAGTGCAACAGAAGAAGTGCTATCACCTTATGGCCCGAGAGCAGTTTGCCGTCCGGTGCCACTACGGCAATCCTGTCTACGTCTCCGTCCGTCGCTATGCCTATGTCAAACCCGCCCTGCCTGACGCCTTTCATAAGGGGCTGTAGATTTTTGGCTACGGGTTCGGGGCTTATCCCTCCGAAATATGCGTCGCGCTGGTCGCGTATAGTTACGGCCTTGTTTTTGGTCCCGGATAATAATTTCTCCACAGACTTTCCGGCAGCGCCGTGCATATTATCGATCATTATTTTGAATCTACTCTTCTTTAAGACCTTCCAGTCCAGGTAGGATGATAAAAAGCGCAGGTGGGCGGGCGAGACATCCTCGTATCTTGATAATTTACTTTTTAGAAACTTCGAGGTGGTCATCCTCTTCGGCGCGGTCTTATGCAGCCTTTTCTCTATTTTGGCGACTGTGGCGGGATCCGCGCTGCCCGCGTAGAACGGCTTATATTTGATCCCGTTATAATAAGGGGGGTTATGGCTCGCGGTTATCATAATACCGCCGTGCAATTTCTTATTTTTAATAGCGTAGACGACCGCCGGAGTAGGGGACGGCCTGTCGGTAAGCGTGACGTCGATGCCGTTGGCCACAAGGTTTTTGGCGACTATCTCGGCGTATTTCTCCGACATAAAACGCGGGTCATAG
>JAUWWU010000022.1 GCA_030616695.1 Candidatus Omnitrophota bacterium
GTTTATTCCGTCCTGTATTATCTCGGGCATCCCGCCAGCGTCCGTGACTATCATGGGCTTACTCGCCGACAGCGATTCAAGCATTGTAAGGCCGAACGGCTCTCCGACGGAGGAGGGATACATGCTGACCTCGGTAAGGCCGTAGATCTGCGCCATCTCATCCAGCGTAAAGGCGTCTATCAATACGTTTTTTTCCAAATGGAATGTCTTGACGAGCCCGACAAGATAAGCTATATCCTTTTCCTGTGTGCCGCCCCAGTCTATGATGTTCCTGGTCCCCGCCATGATAAGCAATACCCTGGGAAACTTGTCCCTGACTATTTTAAGCGCCTTTAAGCTCACATCGCAGCCTTTCGCAAGCCCTGTCCTGGCAGGATGGAATATGATCCTTTTATTATGTAATTGGGGATACTTGTTTCTTAATCTTCTGGTATTTATACTGGCTCTGAAGCTATCGGTATCTATGCCGTGATGGATAACGGTTACCTTTTTATCATTACAGCCGATCCCGATCAATTCCCTTTTTACATAATGGCTTACTGCGATTATATGGGCCCACTTTATTCTTAAAGTAAGTTCGAGGAAGAGTAGGTCATCCCAGACGTTATGTGCCGTCAGTACAAGCGGCACGCCTCTTTCCTTGGCAAGCTGCTGCAGCGTCCTTATATGGATCTCGCTGAAGTAATGCATATTATGGCAATGTATTACGTCGGGCTTGGATTCATAAATAAAATCCTCGAATATCCTTATAATCTCTTTCCTGAGGCCCCTGAGGCCTCTTTTGTACAACCAGTTCAAGTCCATCAAAGGCGTCCTGTGCACGGTGATGCCCTTATAGTTGTATTTTGCTTTTACGCCTTCCATAGCACCGGCCAGAAGGTTTACATTGTGCCCCAATTTTGCCATCTCAGGCAGCATTATGCTTAAATGCGTCTCTACGCCGCCGACTATAGGCGGAAAACCCCAGTGTATATGCGCGATATTCAGCTTATTCTCTTTTGCTGTCATAAACTGCTCCTATCTTTTATCATGTATCATGAGTCATGAATCGTGTTTCTCGAAAACCGAAAGCTTTCCTTTCTTCAGCATTCTTGTTTTTCCATAGACGGAGATTTTCAACATCTGGCCGTTGCCTGAAACCGGAAGTATTTTTACCTTGTTTTTACCTGCCTTTATTTTTAGAAGCCATCCTCTGTATCTGATCTGCAGGTACATGGAATTTACATCAGGCGGAAGAAACGGATTAACCGCCAGAATGCCCCCTAAAACCCTTATACCCGCAAACGCGTGGAAGACGACCTGCCAGTTTCCGCCCAGAGAAGCCGCATGGATACCCTCCTCGGTATTGCCGTGCTTATCCTCAAGGTCGCCGTATAAGGAAATTATAAAATAAAAGAATGCCTTATCGCAAAGACCTGCCCCCCATCCTGTCAGCGCGTGCATTGAAGGGCTGAGGGAGGATTTATGAAGAGTCCTTTTGTCGTAATAAATAAAGTTTTTCTTTCTCTGGGAAAGCGGGTAATTCTGCGGGAATAAATGAAAAAGCATTAAGGTATCCGCCTGTTTGACAAACTGCGTCCTCCCTATCTTCCTCAGAGAAAGCCGCTTGGGAATCAAAGGTATAAAATTATCGTCCAGCTCTCTTATGGGGATATATTTTCTCCTGAAAAAACCGCTGAAGGATTCTATGATTTCGTTTCTATTCACGCGCACATATATTCTATTGGATATCCTTGCCCAATTTTTTATTTCGCTTTCCCGGAGTTTAATGCGTTTGGCCATTTCTTTAAAACGGTTTATGTTTCGCGCTTCATATTCTCTATACAGCTGGATCGCCTTTACGAGATTCCATCTTGCCAATACATTGGTAAAGGCATTATCATTTATGCCCGTATGGAATTCATCGGGGCCTATTATATCCTTTATGCTGTAGAGGTCCCTGCCTTTATTATAGGTGGCTCTGCTAGCCCAGAAACGCGCGGTCTCAAAGAGGATTTCAAGCCCTGCGTCCAGCATAAATTTCTCGTCTTTTGTGACTTCATAATAATGGTTGACCGCGTACGCCACATCGCCCACTACATGATGCTCCAGCTCCCCCGTGTGGATCTTTACGACCTTGCCGTCAAGGTCTCTGTGCCACTCGGGCGTCTCTTCTTTGCCCGTGTCGGCCGATTCCCACGAAAAAAGGGCGCCTTTATAGCCTCTCTCACGGGCATTGTGTCTTGCCGCGGGAAGCGTCCTGTATCTGTAATAAAGGAGGTTTCTGGCTATTTCGGGCTGGGTGTATATGAAAAACGGGAGCATGAATATCTCGGTATCCCAGAATATATGGCCGCGATACCCCTCTCCGCTCAATGTCCTTGCCGGTATGCTGGACCTGCTGTCCCACGGGTTGCCGCATATAAGCATATGATAGATACTAAACCTTAACGCGGTCTGTAGGTTTATGTCGGGCCGGATGTCGATATCGGCTGACTCCCACTTTTTATGCCAGGCATCTATGTGCTGCTGCAATAATTTTTGAAATCCGCTTTTTACGGCCTTATCAAGCGAGGCCATGGTCCTTTTCTCGGGCCTGCCTTTAAAGCCTATGTCCCTTGAAGAATGTATCGCGAATATCTTGGTGAAGGTCACGGTGCTTCCTTTTTTTACGTAAAGCCGCATGACCTTTTCGCTGGTGGCGTATTTCCTGCCTTCATGCTGTATCTGCAAATGATTTGCGTATCCGACCGATATCTTTTTCTGAAATGTCTTCACGCATAAATAATTTATGAATCTCCTATTTATAAACTTGTTCACTTCAAAATGCCGCTTTCTCCCCTCGCTCAATATGCCCTTGTTCGTCATAGAGGTATCCAGGAAGGTCTCCGCGATTATATCGGCATCCGCGTCTAACGGCGTAAAGTGTATCTGTATCACCCCTATATGCGGGCTGGAGAGGCTGAAGAATCTTAAGGATTGGTAATCGAACCTTTCCTTTCTTGCGGTTGAATAAACTGTCCTCCGCTTAAGGAACCCCTTATGCATATCAAGTATTCTATTGTGCTTGACGACGTCCATGGCCACGACATCGATTTTTTCGCCCTGCGCTATTATTTTAAAGTTGACCGGATTAGGGAGGTTGACTATCTCGGTGACCTGGGAGCCGGCATTGTCATAAAGCCCCGTCATATAGGTGCCTGGCTGCGAATCATAAGGGATCTCTTCCAGGATGCCACGGCTGCATATATAGCCGTTGCCGAGCGTAAACCGTGATTCGCGGTTGCCCTGTTCGCTGCGCTCCCAGGATGTCTCTTTGATCAGCCAACTATCCTTTGAAAGGATATTCTCAAACCTGTCTTTTACCTTCATTAAGATCCTTTAGTTTCTTGTAATTGACTTCGCGCAAATCTTTAACTACCAGATCTGCCTTTTCAAGGCGCTCCGGCGCGTTCCTTCTGTCTACGCCTACCGTAAACATGGCGGCCCGTTTTCCCGCCTCGACGCCCAGCACCGCGTCCTCAAACACGATACATTCCTCCGGCTTGAGGCCGAGCCTCTCTGCCGCCTCTAAAAATATCCAGGGGTCCGGCTTGCCCCTCACGATCTGTTTTCCGTTTATCTCCGTGTCTATAAGGGGGTATAACGCCGCTTTTCTGAGGATATCGGGGCAATTTTTACTGGACGATATAACGGCTATTTTTACGCCGTTTCTCCTCAACTCTTTTATCAGTTGAACGGTGGTGTCGTATACATTCACGCCTTCTTCCTGGAGAAAACCCCGAAAATATCCCTGTTTTTTCGCAGCTGCCTCGTTCAGCTCCTCCTCCGAAAAGTCGGTAAGTATCGCGCGCGCTCCGTCCATGCGTGGGATGCCGTCGACTTTGGCCTCGTAGTTCTTCATGGTAAATTCCCTGCCGTATTCGCCGAACATCCTCTTCCATGCCTTAAAATGAAGAGGCACTGTATTCACGATAACGCCGTCAAGATCGAATATTGCCCCCTTAAAACTCATATTCTACTCCGTGGTCTCCTTGCCATAAGTATAATTGACGATCTTACTTTTACTCAATTCAAGATTAGGCACGATAATTATAGCCTTGTCTTCGGACATAAACTTGGACCTCCGCAGGCCTATCTCAAGGACTTTGACCTTCTCCCCGGAAGGCAGTTTGATCGTATCATTGATACGGTAAGGCCTGTCTACTATAATGAGGAACCCCGCTATTATGTTTGATATCGTATCCTGTGCCGCAAGTGCGATTGCGAGCGAACTTACGCCGAGGGCCGCTATTAATCCGTTTGTGTTTATGCCGAACCTGCTTAATGTTATAAGAATGACTATGAGCCATACAAGAAGGACTGATATCTTCTTTAAAAGCGGTAGGAATTCGTCGTCCAGAGACGTCGCCGTCCTTGTAGCCACATTTGAACCGTACCAATCGATAGAGGCATTTAATCACCGCTGAAGCAGAAAAGCGATTATGACCGCGAATAACGTAAATATCCACTTGTCAATACATTCAACCGCCTCCTTTAAAAAAATCAATTCCAGCTTATCGTAAAAGAGAAAATAGGCCCAGGTCGCCAGCGCCAAAAGCGTGAAAGGTAAAAACACTTTTTTAAATATACTGCTTATCAATTTAACCTGCATTCTACCTCCATTGAGGGAACGCTCCATTGAGGGGACGTTTCACTTTGCCATAAGCCGTTATACAGTAATAAGTTACGAGCTGCCATTTTCCAATTTTTTAACTTGAAGACATGGAAAATGACGTGTTGTAACTTCTTTATTTATAAGGGGTTGGATCAAAGTGAAACGTCCCCTTTATCCTGCTTTTTCCTGCGAATAATTTATTGCTCTTATCGGATAAGGTATGTTTATACCTTCCTTCGCATACCGCTTGTGCAGCCTCTTTATGAATTCATGCTTCACTAAATAATTATCCATGAACTCCTTCGCGCGCAATATAACCGTGAGGTTAATACTGAAATCATCAAATGTGTGATAGCGGATGAACGGCATGAAAGTGGGAACACCGCCCTTGACTTCTTTCATCACTTCCTCGCCTACCTCTATCGTGACTTTCTCAACGTACTCCAGATCGCTTTCATAATGCACGCCCACCTGGATCAGGACCCCCAGCTCCCGTTCGGGAAAATAGTAATTCGTGATAACAGATTGCGCGAGCTTCGCGTTGGGTATAAGGACGACGTTGTTCGGGAGTATCTTTACGCGGGTAGCCCTCCATCCGACATCCACTACATAACCTTCCTCACCCGATTCAAGCTTTATAAAATCGCCGACCCTGATCTGCTTTGATATAGTCATATAAAATCCCGCGAAGAGGTTTGCAAGTGTATCTTGCAGAGCAAGAGCAACCGCCAGGCCGCCTAATCCGAAAGCGGTAAGCAGCGGCGTTATCGAAATCCCCAGAGTGTTCAATACGATTAAGGCGCCGAAGACATATATGAATATCTTAACCAATGATTTGGTAAGAGTAGATTCCGGCAAAAACTCCCGCAGCTTGCTTGAGGGCATATTTAAAAGCCCTATACTCACCCTTGCTAGAAATATCGTTATGGAGGCAACCGCAAGAACTGTTATAATCTTACCTGTTATGTCAAGCCACTCTACTGAAAGAGCGGAAACTTGGGCGGCAAAGTATAAGCCTGCCAAAAGGCACCACAATATAAAGGGCCTGTTCAATTCGTTTATGATAATATCATCGGCTTTTGTAGAAGTTTTCTTGGCCCATTTCATAAACTGCGAAAAAACTATTTTTCTCAATATAAGGCCTATTATAAACGCGGCCAGGATTATGACCACCGGAATAAATACGTTCAATAGATCCTGCCATGCAAAAATGTTTTTCATTTTAAGTTCTCCTCACTCTCTCGTCCTGTTGGAAAGTAATATTACGTCCCTAAGCCCTTCTATATTCCTGGCGGCAAGCCAGTTCTTTTCAAAATCCTTCTCCTGCGCTATCTGCGCTATGGCCATAAGCGCGCGGAGATGATAATTCCTCTCGTCCATCGAGCCTATAAGGACAAACATCGTCTTTACGGGATCCGGGGCATCGGGGAATACAATACCATCTTTACAGCGCACCAGAAGGACATCAAATTTATGATTGCTGTCAACGATTATGTGGGGTATTGCCAGGCCCGGCTGTATAACCGTGCTTGAAAGCTCTTCGCGAGTCTTGAATAGCTTGAAAAGCTCATTCTTGTCAATATCCATGCGGCCGGAAAGCTCGACCGATATACGTCTGAATGCCTCATCCGCGGAGACGGAGCCATCAATGTCTATTATTATGGCGTTTTTTATCAGCCTGTCAAATCTATCCTCGACTATATCGTCTCTCTCGAGCAATATCTCCCTCAATTCGCTTCCGAGCGTGCTGCCGGCCAGTTCCCGCGCCGTTATTCTCTCCACAATATGCATGATAGCGGAGCGCCTTTTGACTCTGGTACTTACATAAAATAGATACCACAGGCAGCATACGGCCATAAAGACAGCCGTAATAACGATCGGCACCGGCCCCATCTCGAATATCAAAAAGCCATATACAATGATGGCTGCTATTTGAAGCCAGGGATAAAACGGCGAACGGAAGCTGGGGCGATAATTCTGTATTCTGCTTTCCCTCATTACGATGACGGAAATATTCACAAACATAAACAATATGATCATCAGCGTAGATGCGGTCTTAACCAGGTTATATATGTCCAGAAACAATATAACCGTTATCATAAATAGACTGGTCAAAAGTATGGAAAAGTGCGGCGTTCCGAAACGGGTATTCACGCGTTGCAAAAACTTAGGGAGCAGTTTGTCCCTGCTCATGGCCATAGGCGACCTTGAAGCTGAAAGTATTCCGGCGTTCGCAGTAGTCACAAAGGCTAATATCGCTGCTAAGGCCATCATGACCTTTCCATATAAAGGCGCAAACTGCTTGGCACCTAAAGAAATAGGTATCAGCGAATGTTCCAGGCTGCTTTTATCTACAATCCCCACAGTCACAAAAACAGTAAGGGCATAGAAAAAAGTAACCACTAAAAAGGCTATTATCATACCCAGGGGTATATTAAGCGAAGGCCTTTTAACCTCTTCGGCAACACTGGCTACCTTAGTCAGGCCTCCGAAAGATATAAATACAAGCCCGGCCGTCGCAAAAACAGCCTTAGGTCCGTACGGCATAAACGGGACATATCTATGGACATCTATAGAAATAAACCCGAACACGCAATAGTATAACAAAGCCGCAAAAAGAACGGCTACCAGGATTATCTGTACGCGCCCCGCCATTTTGACGCTTGTGAGATTAAGTATGGTGAATAAAATACAAAAAGCGATCGCCAATAATTTTATCTGAAATCCTGTTGTGGCGGGATAGATTAAAAGCGCAAAAACACCCATACCGACAAGAGCAAAAGCGCTTTTAAGGCTTAACGACAGCCAGTTTGCCAGACCCCCGAAAGTCCCGAAGCCGGGGCCCAAGCTTCTCTCAATATAAAAATATGTCCCGCCGGCGCTGGGCATAGCTGTTGCAAGCTCTGCCTTGGAAAGCACGCTCGGAATCACAAATATACCTCCGAGTATATAGGCAAATATTACTGCAGGGCCTGATTTTGCATAGGCTAGCCCCGGCAATATAAAAAGCCCGGAGCTTATCATGGCTCCCGATGCAAGGCAGAATATATCCCAAAAGCCGAGGACCTTTTTTAATCTCTCTTTCTTTTCCATAATGCGGGCCTTATCCAAATACTATAATTATATTAAGATTTGCGTATATATTATACATGAAAACCATAAAATTCCAAGCAAAAAATTTTCGAGACGTTTTCCAAGCCAAAGCGGAAGCTGTCCCCGCGCCAAAGCGGAAAGTGCCCCTTTTAAAAATTTTTTGAAAGAAAAACGCTCCTTCATACGTATATATAAGTGAGGAGGTGATATTTTATGCCCAATGGTCCAAGGGTACTCTTAGAAGGCGCTTGTTACCACATCTTAATAAGAGGGAATCAAAAACAAAACATATTCAAAAAAGATAACGACTTTCGAGAATATGTCAAAAGAATGAAAAGGTACAAAAAGAAACATGGGTTCAGCTTATACGGATTTTGCCTTATGCCCAATCATGTGCATTTATTTGGGGAGATAGAAAGACAGAATAATCTATCTAAATTTATGCACGGGATAAATCGTTCTTACACGTCTTACTTTAATGAAACATATGGAAAAGTCGGCCATCTATGGCAAGGAAGATTCAAAAACAAAATAGTAGTTAAAGACAGATACTTGGTAGACTGCATTAACTACATTGAGTTGAATCCGGTGAGGGCAAATATTGTTAAAGCCCCACAAGAATACAAATGGTCGAGTTATAAGGAAAGAAATTTGGGAGTGAATACGGAAGAAAAAATATTAGATACATTAATCATATAGGGGACACTTTCCTGTGTGGCGTTGGGGCACTTTCCCGATTGTGTTGGAAAACGTCTCCGCTTTGGTTTGGAAAGCGTCTCCGCTTTGGTTTGGAAAGCGTCTCCGCTTTGCGTTGGAAAACGTCTCCGCTTTGCGTTGGAAAACGTCTCTAAAAGGTGGGTTGGTTTTTGCGCCAGATGCCGGTTTCGAACCAGATTATTATCAAAAGGGCGTGCACCGCATAGGAGGTGGCTATGGCCCACCATATTCCCTGCAGGCCCAGCGCTGTTTTTTGCGAGAGATAATACGCCATCGGAACAAGATACCCCCACAGCGCTAATGCCGTAATGATCATAGGCACAAAGGTATCGCCCGCACCGCCCAGGCCCCTGCCCAAAACTATGCCGAACGCTATAAATATATAGAAAAACGATGTTATCCTCAAGAATCGAGACCCCATATCCAAAAGAGCCGGGTCACTATTGAATACGGATATTATCGGCCTTGCTAACGTAAAAAACAATATGCCGACCGCAAGCATTATTGCGAAATCAAAGCCCGTGGCAGTCCATACACTTTTCCTGGCGCGTTCGGGATTACCGGCCCCGAGATTCTGGCCCATAAACGTAGCCGCCGCCCCGCCCAAGGCAAAAGCCGGCATAAGTATGGTCATCTGCAGCCTCATCACAATCCCGAATGCCGCTACCGCTTTCATTCCGAATGAAGCCACCAGCGAAATAACCGTCATATACATAATCGTCCGGAAAAACATCTGCAGCGATGAAGGAATGCCTATCTTTAACACATCCTTTATAACACCAAACCTTATCACGGGCCGCAGGTATATCAGGCTTACCTTTGACCCATTTCCGCTCAA
>JAUWWU010000064.1 GCA_030616695.1 Candidatus Omnitrophota bacterium
AAGCTGAGGTAAGGGGACGTTTCACTTTACTCTAACGTCTTGACAATAAAGAAGTTGCGACATGTCAATTTCCATTTTTGGAAAATTAGGTTTATGAAAGTGGAAAACGTCCACTCGTAACATGTTGATGTGCAAGAAGTTGTAGCAAAGTGAAACGTCCCCTCAAAGGAAAAATATGGATGTTGCGAATAAGCGGGTTATGGTAGTAGGCCTCTCAGACAGCGGATTTAGCGCAGCCAAGCTTTTAAAGAAACTAAAGGCAAGGGTGCGGATAAGCGAATTACGCCGTGACGACGACGTGAAAATGAGATTAAAACTGCTTGACGCTGTCGAGTTTGAGGCGGGAGGCCATACAAAGCGTTTCATATCAAAAAGCGATCTAATCGTCGTCAGTCCGGGCATTGCGCCCGACGCAGTGCCTTTCCGCTGGGCCAAAGAGGAAGCTATCCCGATAATAAGCGAACTGGAATTGGGGTATATGTTTTGCTCTGCGCCTATAATTGCCGTAACGGGGACAAACGGTAAGAGCACAACAGCATCCCTCATACACGAAGTACTCAAGGCAAACGGCATCAATTCTTTTCTTCTCGGCAATATCGGAAGGCCCATATGCGAAGACATCCTGGATGTCCCCTGCGAATCGGTAGTAGTACTTGAGGTTAGTTCCTTTCAGCTTGAGGCAATAAAGACATTCAGGCCTAAAATAGCCATCCTTCTAAACGTGAGCCGGGACCACCTTGATAGATACGGCAGTATGGAAGAGTATAGAAATGCAAAACTGCGGATATTCGAAAATCAACAGCACTCTGACTATGCGATCCTCGATTACGATGACTCGACAATGCGGAGACTTTCCGGCAAAATAAAATCCAGGGCCTTTTACTTCAGCGCATCCAGGAAGGCGGAAGGCGGGCATATAGAAGGAGGCAAATTATTAGTGGGCTTAAGGGGCAGGGTTGAAGAGGTGTGCGGCAAGAAAGACATAAGGCTTTGCGGGACGCATAATTTGAAAAATGTCCTTGCCGCAGCGATTGCCGTAAAGATTATTAATGAAAAATGCGATATAGCGGGTCCGGTAAGGGGTTTTAAGGGCCTGAGGCATAGATTTGAACTCGCGGCCGAGATAGAAGGCATCCCTTTTATCGATGATTCAAAGAGCACCACCGTTGATAGCACAGTAAAGGCGCTCGAGTCTTTTTCCGACGGAAATGTTATCCTGATTGCCGGCGGAAGGGATAAAGGCAGCGATTATTCCCTTCTCGCAGCCCAAATAAAAAAGATAAAACATCTTGTCTTATTAGGGGAGGCGCGCGAAAAGATACGCAAGGCCTTAGCCGGCTTCGGCGTCCCTATTGCGGATGCGGCTACAATACGGGAGGCCGTTTCTTTTTCCAGAAAAATCGCCAAAGAGGGCGATACGGTTCTTTTGTCCCCTATGTGCTCAAGCTTTGATATGTTCAGGGATTATAAGGAGAGGGGCGAGGTATTCAGAGAGGCTGTTTTTGAGGAATTGCGCACCGCAGGCGCGATAAAAATATAGAAAGGGCAGGATGCAGACATTAAGGGCCGCAAGGAGGACTCTCCTTATAACTACTGCTGTGCTTATCGCCATCGGAGTGATCGCGGTTTACAGCTCAAGCGCAGTCTATGCCCACGAGAGGTTCGGCGATAATTTCTTTTTTTTAAAGCGGCATCTCGTCTCGCTTATTTTAGGGATAGCCTTGGCTTTTGTTTTTATGCGCAGCGATCTCAGCGTCCTGAGAATGCATTCTAAAAAGTTTCTTTTCCTGTCGCTTACGCTTCTTGTTTTTGTGCTTATTCCGGGAGCGGGCCTTTCTATAGGAGGGGCCAGGAGATGGCTTAAAATAGGCGGCTTACAGTTTCAGCCCGTTGAATTCGTAAAGCCGTTTTTTTTATTATACATCGCGGATTTTCTTGACAGGAAGTTCCTTAAGAAGGATTCCCTTTTTGAGATGTATATCCCCTTGCTTTTTGTTATTTGTGCGGTTTGCGGACTTGTGTTACTGCAGCCCGACCTGGGAAGCGCCGTTGAGCTGGCCCTTGTAGGTTTCGTGCTGCTTTTTGTATATGGAGCCAGGATAAAACATCTATTTTTTACCTTTTTGGCAGGCATTCCGCTACTTCTTCTAGTGATACTGAGGAGTCCGTATAGGTTATCGCGGGTACTTGCCTTTCTCGATCCGTGGAAAGACCCGAAAGGCACGGGGTTTCAGATGATACAGTCGTTTATCGCGCTGGGTTCCGGCGGGCTTTTCGGCGTAGGCCTCGGCAATTCAAAACAGAAATTGTTTTACCTGCCGGAGTCGCATACGGATTTTATCTTTTCTATAATAGGGGAGGAGCTCGGATTTTTAGGCGCGGCATCGATAGTCCTGCTTTTTGCCCTGCTTGTCTGGAAAGGCATGGAGGTAGCGCTTAAAAAGGATTCCGAATTTTCGCGTTTACTCGCTTTTGGGATATCGTTGATGATAGGAATGGAGGTCGTGATACATATAGGCGTGACCGCAGGCATCCTGCCCACAAAAGGCCTGCCGCTGCCATTCCTTAGTTACGGAGGAAGCTCTTTCGTGTCCCATATGATTTTAATAGCTATACTTTTGAATTTAGGAAGGGAAGATGTTAGATAATAGAATCCGCGGTAAGAAAATATGCGTGGCTTGCGGCGATAGCGCCGGCCATATCTTTCCGGGGCTGGCTCTTGCGGAGGAGCTTACGAGAAGGTACAAAGATGTGAAGATCTCGTTTCTCACTTCAGGCGATAGACTAGCGAGGTCCCTTCTTGCGGAAAGCGGATTTAGTTTACATGTATTGCCTTTGCACCGGCAGCGGAGGCCTATGCGCGAAAATCTTAAATTTCTCTCAGGGCTACTTAAAGGAACGCTTGAGTCCGTCAGGATCATATTTTCGGAGCGGCCGGATTGCTTTGTCGGGTTCGGCTCATATGTCGCAGGGCCCCCTTTCGTAGCCGCCTTGTTGTTGGGCGTCCCTACGCTTATCCACGAGCAAAACGCCGTAATGGGGAGGGCGAATAGGATTATGCGGCGCTTTGCGACAAAGGTGGCGATAAGTTTCAAGGAGGATGATAACCGCAGGGGCAGGAATGTCGTTTTTACCGGCAATCCGATAAGAGAATCGGCCGCAAGGACCTGTGACAAAACAAAGGCCCTGGATTCATTGGGGTTGGAGGGGAATAAATTTACAATATTGATTATCGGAGGCAGCCAGGGATCGCGGGCGATTAATTCGATGACGATTGAGATGTTAAGAGATATGCGTAAAGGGCTGCGGGACAGGATGCAGCTCATACATATAAGCGGAGAAGGCGATTACGAATGGGTGAAAAGGGCCTATGAGGATATTGACATCGGTTATAGACTTTATCCATTTTTTAGGGATATGGGCACCCTCTATAGCGCCAGCGATATCTCTATCAGCAGGGCAGGCGCATCCGTTATATATGAGTTATGCATGCACAGGATACCTTCGATACTGATACCGTACCCTTTTGCGGAAAGCCACCAGGTTCAAAATGCCGGGTTTCTTGCGCAAAGAGAAGCGGCGGCCGTAATAGACGAAAACAGGTGCTCAAAGGCATCTCTTCTCAAAGAAGTGGAGCGGTTCATTGACGAAAAAGAGGTTAGAAAGTCGATGGGCGAAAAAATGGCGGCTCTAGTAGCTTTTGACGCCGCCGGAAGATTGGCTGACGAAGTAAGCTCTTTGCTATGAAAAAAACAAGAAATAAAATACATTTTATAGGCATAGGCGGAATAGGGATGAGCGCCATCGCCAGGATATTGAACCGCAGGGGGTTCGGCGTATCCGGTTCCGACGAAAAAGCGACCCCGCTAATAAAAAAGATGCGGTCTGAGGGCATAAAATGCTTTATCGGCCACAGCGAAAAGAACCTGGGCGATTGCGAGAAGGTTGTTTATTCGACTTCGATAGAAAGGGATAACGTTGAATTGCGCGCGGCGCGCAACCGGGGCATTGAGATAATTCACAGGGCCGCAATGCTATCAAGCATAATCGACGGCAGGAAAAGCATCGCCGTTACCGGCACGCACGGCAAGACCACTACGACAGCCGCCCTGGCATTAATATTTAAAAAAGCGGGGCTGGAACCGGCAGCGGCAATCGGCGGAGAAGTTTTGAATTTTCAATCAAATACCCTTGACGGAAAAGGGGATTATTTTATATTAGAGGCCGATGAGAGCGACGGTTCCTTTCTGGAATTTTACCCTGATGAGATCGTGCTGCTTAATATTGACAGGGAACATCTGGACTATTATAAGAATATCGGTAACGCAATTGATGCCTACCGCCGGTTTACGAAAAATCTAAAGAAAAAAGGGGCCATATTCTACAATGCCGACGACGCGCGCCTAAGGCGCTTGTTAAATAAACACCGCGGCAGGTGCGTGAGTTTTGGGACTACCGGCCGGCCGAGCGTAAAAGCTACAAAGATAAGACAAAGCGGCTTTAACATCTGCTTCAGATGCGTTATAAATAATAAACCGATGCCGGGAGAGGTCAGCTTTCCCGTGCCCGGCCTCCATAATGTCACGAATGCATTGGCGGCGATAGCAGTAGCAAATGAAGAAGGGATCCCTTTCAGCAAGATAAAAGGGGCCCTGGCCTGCTACAAGGGGACTAAGAGGAGGTTTGAGGTAAAGGATGCTTCCGGCGGGATCACGCTGATAGAAGATTATGCGCACCACCCGACAGAGATCGAGGCCGTATTGCGCGCCTGCAAACCGCTTAGCAGGAACATTATCGTCGTCTTTCAGCCTCACAGATATACGAGGACCAAAGACCTTTTTAAGGAATTTATTAGTTGCTTCAAGCCGGCAGGCCATGTTATATTGACAGATATATATGCCGCGAACGAAAAGGCCATAAGGGGCGTCACGTCAAAACAGCTTTTTATGAAAATGAAGCGAAGCGGCGCAAGAAATGTGGAATACATGAAAAAGGACGCCATCGCCGGACGGGTTAAAGATATTGCGGGGAATGGCGACATGGTCCTGATACTCGGCGCGGGCGATATCAATGAGGTGGCGGAGGAACTTTCGAAGGGGCGCATATGATCATGGGGATCGAGAAGGATATAAAAGAAAATATAAAAGGCAAGGTGCTCCATGACGAGCCGATGGCAAAACATACCTCCTTCTGCATCGGCGGGCCGGCCGATATCTGGGTCGAGCCGGCGGATATAGACGATTTAAAAAACTGCATCCGGTTGAGCAGGGAGAGGAATATACCTCTATTTATAATAGGCAGCGGCACCAATCTGTTAGTCAAAGATGAGGGTATAAGGGGAATAGTCGTCAATATGTTTACGCATTCCCTGAAGAAGATAGATTGTGACGAGCGGGGGGTGTCGGCGACATCGTCAATATCGCTGAAAGAGCTACTGAGTTTTTGCCTTATGAAAGGTTTTGGAGGACTGGAGTTTCTTTCCGGGATACCCGGCACTGTCGGAGGGGCGGTCGTGACTAATGCCGGAGGCAGGCACTACCAGGCCAGGGAAAAATGGCATAGCATAGGGGACCTTATAGAAGGTATCAGGATAATGGACCATAGCGGAGAAATAGTTACCCTGGACAAAAAAGATCTGAACTTCGGTTACAGGGAATCGAATCTATCCGGCACCATGATACTGGAGGTAAGATTTGCGCTGTCCAGGGCACCTCAGGAGGACATATTAAGCGGATACCGGAAATTCTTAGAAATAAAAAAGAAAACACAGGAACTGGGTATGCCCAGTTCCGGCTGTATATTTAAGAATCCTCCCGATTGCGAAAAGACGGCTGCGCAGCTGATAGATGAGTGCGGCTTGAAAGATGCCAGGATAGGCGGTGCGGCAGTCTCCAGAAAACACGCAAATTATATTATTAATACGGGCAGGGCGCATTCAAAAAGCGTTAGAGCGCTTATAGAGATGCTAACGCTTAAAACTAAGGAAAAGTTCGGCATAGAGCTATCGCGGGAGATAAACATTGAAGGACGTCACCCC
>JAUWWU010000129.1 GCA_030616695.1 Candidatus Omnitrophota bacterium
CACTTTGAAGCGCAAGGACCATCCCCGTAAAAAGGCTTACCAGCAACACAATAGGAAGGCTCTTTACGCCTATCATATCCATCTGGTTTAAGACATGCTTCTTCTTAAGGGGAGGGACAAAGATCCATACTATTGTCTGCGCTAAAAGTATACCGGCGCCTCCCACATATCTTACGCCGTTTAAAAACTTTGCGCCTATGGCCCTTGACCACGCTTCGACATAATGAAGCCTTTCGTCAAATAATTTTATTACCTTCTCTTTATTTGAAAGCAAGTTCATTGCCTTTCTTTGACACCTTAATTTTGGAGCCTCCCTTGAACTTTCCGGAGATGATTTCTTCCGCAAGCGGATCCTCAAGGAACCTCTGTATCGTTCTTTTCAAAGGCCTGGCCCCGAAAACAGGGTCAAAGCCCTTTTCTATTAACAGCTCCTTAGCCTCGTTATCAAGGATTATCTCTATATTCTGTTCCTTGAGGCGTTTTTTAACCTCCTGCACCTCTATATCGATTATTTCGCAGAGGTGTTCCTTGGTAAGCGAGTGGAATACGATTATGTCATCCACCCTATTCAGGAATTCGGGCTTAAACGTCTTTTTCACTTCTTCAAGGAGCCTCCTTTTCATGTCTTTATAATCCTCTTTCTCCTGAGACGTAGGCTTAAAACCCATAGAGCCCTGCTTTTTTAAAGCCTCCGCTCCTATATTCGAGGTCATGATGATTATGGTATTCTTAAAGTCAACGCGCCTTCCGAAAGAATCGGTCATGCGCCCTTCCTCAAGGACCTGTAATAAAATATTGAATACGTCCGGATGGGCTTTTTCGATCTCGTCCAGAAGGACGACAGAATAAGGCTTTCTCCTCACCTTCTCTGTCAACTGCCCTCCTTCCTCGTAACCCACATAACCGGGAGGCGCTCCGACCAGCCTTGATACATTAAACTTTTCCATATATTCCGACATATCAAGCTGGATTATCGCATTTTCGTCCCCGAACATATATTCCGCTAGAGCGCGCGCCAAGAGGGTCTTTCCGACTCCAGTAGGCCCCATAAATATAAATGAGCCTATAGGCCTTTTCGGGTCTTTTATCCCGGCCCTGGAGCGCCTGACAGCCCGCGCTATGGCAGAGATGGCCTCGCTCTGGCCGACCACTCTTTTCTTTACGCTCTCTTCCATCTTGAGGAGTTTTTCGCTTTCCTTCTCTTCCAACCTGAGAAGCGGAATACCCGTCCATTTCGAGACTATTGTAGCAATATCCTCTTGCGTGACTTCCATCTCGGTCTCGCTCTTCTTCTGGCTCCATTCTTTTTTGATCGTTATCAACTTATCTTTTGTCGTCCTCTCCAGGTCCCTGAATTCGGCCGCCTTCTCAAAATTCTGTCCGTCTACGGCCGCGTCTTTTTCCTTCCTCAAGTTCTTTATCTCGTCTTCGAGCTCTTTTAAATTCGGCGGCGCCGTCATCGCTGCAAGCCTCGCCTTTGAGCCCGCCTCGTCTATTACGTCTATGGCTTTGTCCGGAAGAAACCTGCCGCTTATGTACCTGTCGGAAAACTTCGCGGCGGTCTCCAGCGCCTCGTCCGTAAATTTGACCTTGTGATGCGCCTCGTATTTATCCCTGAGCCCCTTCAATATCTCTATCGTCTCCTCAACGCTCGGCGGTTCCACCATGATCGTCTGAAACCTTCTTTCTAAAGCTGCATCCTTCTCTATATGCTTTCTATACTCGTCCATGGTCGTAGCCCCTATACACTGTATCTCGCCTCTTGACAGGGCGGGTTTCAAAATATTTGACGCATCTATCGCGCCCTCCGCTCCGCCTGCGCCGACAAGCGTATGGAGTTCGTCTATGAAGATGATAAGGCCCTCGGAGCGCTTTATCTCCTCTATAACCGCCTTTATCCTCTCCTCAAACTGGCCCCTGTACTTGGTCCCTGCTACCATGAGCGCGAGGTCTAATATCAGAATACGTTTGTCCCTCAGGAGTTCCGGTACATCTCCGGCTATAATCTTTTGCGCAAGCCCCTCTACTATCGCGGTCTTACCGACTCCTGCCTCTCCCAGTAAAACGGGGTTATTTTTCGTCCTTCGGCTAAGGATCTGCATTACCCTCTCGATCTCATTCTTACGCCCTATTACCGGGTCAAGTTTATCTTTTTTGGCAAGCTCTGTCAGGTCGCGGGCAAAGGCATCGAGCGCTGGTGTTTTTTTAGTGGCGGCGCCTCGGCCCGTAGACAACTTAGGTATAAATCCAAATCCTGGGGTGGCTGAGCCTAAAAGTTTCATAACCTCGCTTCTGACCTTGTTCAGGTCCAATCCCAGATTTATCAGGACCTGCGAAGCTATGCCTTCGCCTTCTCTCAATAACCCTAAAAGAAGATGCTCCGTCCCGATATAGTTGTGCCCTAAAGAAACTGCCTCATCCATAGCAAGTTCCATGACCTTCTTTGCCTTCGGCGTAAAAGGGATGTCTCCGGAAACAAGCGTGCTCGGTCCTGCCTTCACCAATTTTTCCACTTCCAGCGCTATTTTCTCCGAGCTCACCCCTAGGTTTGCCAATACAGCCGCAGCCACTCCTTCCCCTTCCCTGACAAGCCCCAATAGTATGTGCTCAGTGCCGATATAATCGTGGTTGAACCTCTTGGCCTCCTCTTTTGCCAGAAGGATCACCTTCCTCGCCCTTTCCGTAAATTTGTTAAACATCGCCATCTTTCCCTAGCCTCCTATAAATTCCAAATCACAAACAAAGTACAAATTACAATAAACAAATATATCATTTTGCCTGTGATTTAAATATTGTGAATTGTTTGTAATTTATGCTTTTAACTTTGTTCTTATCAAATCTGCTCTCTTGATGTCTCTTTCCACCGCAGAAAGCTTTTTCCCCTCTATCTTCTGAATATGCGCCGGCTGGGTTAATATAAAAAGCTCGTTCAGCGTCCCCCTGCCTATATCCTGTATCACTTTTATATCTACGCCGAGCCTTATCAGCGAGAGCAGGCGGATGGTCTCGTCGCTTGTTATTATCCTTGCGCTTTTCAGCGTCCCGTATGCCCTCCATATCCTATCATAGAGCGCGGCTTTATTACGCGCGAGCAGGTATTCCCGCGCGCTCCTTTCCCTGCCCAGCACCTGGTTGATCAGCTTTTCTATGTTGTCTATTATATCTTCTTCCAAATGTCCGAGCGTAACCTGGTTCGATATCTGGAAAA
>JAUWWU010000158.1 GCA_030616695.1 Candidatus Omnitrophota bacterium
ATTAATTTCATATACATATTTTTGAGCTCAAGGCTGTCATGAAAATTGTTAAACTTATTTTGCAGGAAGGCATTCAACCTTTTGCAATCCGCCGGAGAGATCTTTTCAAATTTTATGCCGATACCAGGATAGAGGTAGGGCTGCACCCCTTTCTTGGCAACCCATATGACCTTTCCCCTGATATTAACGGGCTTTGTGCCCTTGGGCATCTTAAGTTCAAGCCGTAGATGCGACCCTTTTTTTGGGCGGGATTTTGTTTTTAAAAAAAGCCCGGCGCGGGTAATGTTGCGCGTATCGAATAAGAGGATTTCGGAAGAGCCCTGTTTTCGAGACTCTTCACTTTCCCATCTTACCGGTATTTTTATAGCAATACGTTTATATTTTCTTCTCTCCTTCATAAACCGGCTCCGCTTTCCAGATTTTTTTCTATATAAGCGACTAACCTGTTTTTATCGTCCGTCTTTATATTCAGAAATTGGATTCCGGTCTGGAATTCCCTTTTGCCGGTTTTATTCCGATCCGCAAAATCCCCTTTTACCCATACCACTTTTCCTTCTGCGCATACAGCGTTTTTTAATTCGGGAAGTTCAAATTCAAGCAGGAGCAGCGTCCCTTCGTAAAGTTTCTCGTTTACGACAAGCCCCATACCGCTGCTGGAAACATCTTTCATGCGGCCGTCCAACTTGATGTGCGGTTTTTTTTCAATGCTGTACTTAACAAAAACAGAGGTATTGAGGCGCTGTGCCTGCCGCCTTTCCTTTCCGTTCCAATACTCTTTTACGGCCCCCCTCGGGGCACCCTGCTTCTTTATCCTGCGCTCTTCTATAATAAGGATTATCACTGAGGCGATAAGCATGAGGATGATTATACCTTCAATGAATAACAGCATTCCCCCTCCTAATTTTATGATAATTATACATTATATAAACGCCATTTGCAAGGTTTCTTATAGGCAAGCAACCGAGGCCCCCTAACATAGCTAAGTAATGTTGATATTCACTCGCGCCTCACAAAATTTTTAACGCCTCTCATTCGGGGCGCTCACTGACTCGCGCCCATTGACAAACTTGCGCTCCTTATTCGTCGCGCGTCAATTGCCAAAAATCGGGGGCAAAATAACTCGGGGGCATTACCATACCCCCTCACTACTTCGCTAAGCGAAGTAGCCGCACCTATGTATTAGGCCCGCGGACAGATTTCGCCCTTTTATAAACCGATTTGTGACTCATTCGAGGCTAAATTTTGTAGGTCGCTCGCCGAATATCAACATTACTTTCTAGCATAGCTTCGCAGTTCAACTAATAGCGCAACGAATAGGTTGTAACGCCGTGCCTGGGGACGCTTTCCCAGCCTTGTTTTTGCTTTAAGGAAAGTGTCCCCACCACGTTTTAACTTCATTCTCCGATGATTTGCATGATGAGTTTTCTATTGCGGGATGATGTGTCGAAGTCTATAAACACGATTTGCTGCCAGGTCCCCAATGTAAACCTCTTGTCTTTGAACGGGACCGTCAGAGACGGGCCTAAAAGAGATGCCCTGAGGTGGGAATGGCCGTTATGGTCGCCCCATGTCATATGATGGGCGTATTCCGCGCCTTCGGGCGCTATATTTTCAAATAGGCGCTTGATATCTTCGGCCAGATTGGACTCAAACTCCATCGTCGTAAAGGCTGCCGTCGAGCCCTGCGCAAAGAATGTGACCTGCCCTTCCCTTAAGCCGCACTCGTTGAGCTGTTTTTGCGCCCTACCCGTTATGTCAATTATGTCCGTATTCCCTTTAGTGGTTAAGGTTATATATTTAGTAATTAGTTTCACGAATACCTCCTTTTATTTAATGTGCGGAAGGTATTTTACTCTAAAAACGGTTGATAATCAAGGGCAATATTGAAGGGTCGGCTCAGCTTAGTCGGGGCGGGGCGCTTCCCGCAGTATGCTCAAAAATAATTTTGATAATTGAGGGTCGAACTGCGTTTTGCTGTTTCTTTCTATTTCCCGGATTGCTTTATTGATCGCAAAGCCTTTTCTGTACGGCCTTTCACTGGTCATTGCGTCGAAGGCATCCGCTATGGCAAGTATGCGCGCAAGGAGCGGTATCTCTTTTCCTTTAAGCTTGTCCGGATAGCCTCTGCCGTCGTATCTTTCGTGATGGTGCCGGATCAAAGGAAAAGATTTTTCCAGAAATTTTAGGCGGGTTATCATAGCTATGCCTTTTAGCGGATGGGCCTCTATTTCCGCCCTTTCTCCCGGGGTAAGTGCCGATTTTTTCCTCAGGATAAAGTCGGGGATTGCTATTTTGCCTATATCGTGCAGTTTCCCGCCGTACAAAAGCAGCTGCATATCGCTTTCATTTAACTCCAATTTCCTCGCTATCTTAATGGCATAACTTGTGACCCGTTCCGAATGGCCGCGCGTGTATGGGTCTTTGGCCTCCATCGCCTTAACAAGCGTTATCATGGTATTATAGTAGTTCCAGCCGGCCTGATTATGCAACATCGCGTTATTAAGGGCAATAGCGGCATGAGTGGCAAATATGGACAAGAGGTTTATCTCCGGCTCGCTCCAATGTTTTATCTTTTTGGAAAAGGCTATGAGCACGCCCAATAGCTTATTTTTGAATTTAATAGGGACTGCAAGGACAGCGCAGATGCC
>JAUWWU010000118.1 GCA_030616695.1 Candidatus Omnitrophota bacterium
ACCAGCAGATTGTATCGCCCTTCGCATCTGTGATTGTAACAATCGTATTGTTGAATGACGCCAGGATATGGGCGATTGCTTTCGGGATATTTTTTGTAACTCTTTTTTTTGTCTTGGTTTTTGGTTTTTGCATTTTAGCTCGACCCTTCCGTCTTTAATGGCTGTCTTACTTTTCTCTCCCTCAAAACGCCTACGGTTTTACGCGGGCCCTTGCGGGTCCTCGCATTTGTGCGCGTCCTCTGCCCTCTTACAGGCAGGCCCCTCCTGTGCCTGAAGCCCCTGTATGCCCCTATCTCAATAAGTCGTTTTATATTAGCCGCGACCTCCCGCCTTAAGTCACCTTCAACTTTGCATTCCCGTTGTATTACAGAGGTTATGCGCGAAACCTCTTCCTCTGATAAATTCTTGGCGCGGGTTGAGGGTTTAACGCCTGCTGTCTTCAGGACTTTGTTCGACGTAGGTCGGCCGATACCGCGAATATAAGTCAGGGCTATCTCTATCGTTTTTTCTTTCGGTATGTCAACGCCTATTATCCTGGCATTTATGTTCTCCTTTATCCCTGTCTCTGTTTGTGTTTCGGGTCCTTGCATATAACCCGCAACACGCCTTTTCTCCGGATAATTTTACAGTTGGAGCAGATTTTTTTTACACTCGAACGTACTTTCAAACTATTTTCCCCTCCGTATAATTCTGCCCCTGGTAAGGTCATACGGTGAGAGTTCAACGGTTACCTTGTCCCCGGGTAATATTCTTATAAAATACATGCGCATCTTTCCGGAAACGTGAGCCAGGACCTTGTGTTTATTCTCGAGTTCCACCCTGAACATGGCATTCGGCAGGGTTTCTAAAACCGTGCCTTCTACAATAATTCCTTCTTCTTTTGGACTCATGTTATAATCTCAGGGCTCCCACCGTTAATAATAATGGTGTGCTCGAAATGGGCCGAAAGCGCCCCATCCTCTGTTACGGCTGTCCAGCCATCGTCTAATATTCTTACATCGCCCGTACCTGCATTCACCATTGGCTCTATCGCCAGTACCGCGCCATCTTCGAGAAGGCGTCCTTTGTGCGGCTGGCAAAAATTCGGCACTTCGGGCGCCTCGTGGATTTTTCTACCTATGCCGTGACCGACAAATGTGCGTACGACATTGAACCCGCTTGACTCGACAAAGGATTGTATTGCCCGCGAGATGTCCTTTATATGATTGCCGCTTTTCGCCATTTCGATGCCTCTCGTAAGCGCTTCTTGCGTTACAGAGATTAATCGTTGGACCTCTTTGGAAACCCTTCCAACCACAAATGTTTTAGCGCTGTCTGCGAAATAACCCTCGTATTCGGCCCCTACATCTATACTTATAATATCCCCGTCTCTTAAAACTTCTTTCTCGCTTGGTATTCCGTGCACGACGACATTGTTTCGCGATGTGCATATGCCGGCCGGGAACCCTTTATAACCCCTGAATGCCGCCCTTGCGTTCCGAGAGGCCATGAATTCATCTGCCTTTTGCTCAAGCGTTTTTGTATTTACGCCTTCTCTTATTTCTTTAGATAACTCCTCCATGCAATCCCTCAAAATAGAACCCGCTTTTCTGATAAGGGTAAATTCTTCTTTTGACAAAGGTGTTTTCATGTCGCGCCCCGGAGACTTTCTTTCGCAAAAAGTCTTTTTATTTCTTCAAAGAGCTCCTCTACGTTGAGGTCGCCCGATACCTCCCTTAAAGTGCCCTTCTTTTTATAATAGTCTATAAGAGACGCGGTTTCCTTCTCGTATATTACGAGCCGTCTTTTAACGGTCTCGGCCTTGTCGTCGTCTCGCTGAATAAGCCTCCCCTTGCAATAATCGCATGATGACTCATTCTTGGGCGGCATATTTTTTACATGGAAATTTGCGCCGCATCCTGTACAGACCCTCCTGCCGGAAAGCCGTTTAACCGATATTTCCGGAGAGGTTTTAAAATACAAAACGATGTCCACTTTTTTGCCTGTTTTTCGAAGTGCCTCGTCGAGCTCTCTGGCCTGTTTTTCATTTCGCGGAAAACCGTCTAATAAAAACCCGCGTCTCATGTCTTCTTGAGAGATCCGTTCGGTTACTATGCCTATGACAATGTTGTCCGGCACGAGCTCACCCGTATCCATGTAGGATTTTGCGAGCTTCCCTACAGGGGTTCGCTTCTTAACAGCGTCCCTTAACATATCTCCTGTCGATATATGCGAGGCGTTAAATTCTTTAGAAAGAACCTTGGCCTGCGGTCCCTTTCCGGCTCCCGGCGGCCCCAATAATACTATATTCATAAGCCCTTACCTTCTCCCCTTGATGCGGCCTTTTTTCATAAACCCTTCGTAGTGCCTGACGAGAAGATGGGATTCTATCTGCCTCATCGTATCCAGCATCACACCGACTATAATAAGAAGTCCCGTCCCTCCAAAAAAGCTTGCCACCAGGTAGGGAATTTTAAGCGCCCCTGAAATAATGCTGGGCAAAACCGCAATTATAGCTAAAAATACCGCTCCCGGCAGCGTAATGCGTGTCATGATAAAATCCAGGTATTCGGCTGTCTGCCTTCCCGGCCTGATACCTGGAACGAATCCTCCGAACCTTTTCATATTATTTGAAATATCAAGAGGGTTAAATGTTATTGCGGTATAAAAATAACAAAAGAATATGATCAGCAGTGAATATACAATGTTGTACACAAAGGTCTGCCTTGTAAGTATACCCGCGACATTTTGTATGGCCTGGCTCGGTATAAGCCCTGCTATGGTGGCAGGAAAAAGGATTATGCTCTGGGCGAAGATGATGGGAATAACCCCTGCCTGATTAACCCGAAGGGGTATATAGGTACTCTGGCCACCGTAAATCTTCCGGCCAACAACTCTTTTGGCGTATTGGATAGGAATCTTTCTCTGCCCTTGAGTAATCGCTACTACAGCCACAACCACGCCTATAAGCATACCTGCCATAAGGATAAGGGTAAAAGGGTCTATCTGCGATCTCTCGGGAGAAAATGGGCTTACTAATTGCATAAGCTGATATATAGCTGCCGGAATTCTCGAGACAATTCCGGCTGTTATAATAAGGGATATGCCGTTACCTATGCCGTATTCCTGTATTTGTTCGCCAAGCCACATTATAAAAGCTGTGCCGCTTGTCAACGTAATTACCGCAAGGACCCTGAAGGACCAACCCGGGAATTGCACGATTTGCATTCCCTGGAATCTGGCCGGATTTTCTAACCACAACGCTATGAAAAATGACTGTATTATAGCCAGAACTACCGTGCCGTATCGCGTGTATTGAATAATTTTTTTTCGCCCCTCTTCCCCCTCTTTCGACAATCTTTCCAGATACGGAACAACCGCCGTAAGAAGCTGGAGTATAATCGACGCGGATATGTAAGGCATAATGCCTAATGCGAAAATCGTTAATCTCTGAATGGCGCCTCCCGAGAACATGTTTATCATTCCGAAGAGCGTTCCCCCTTGAGTCTTGGCTATATTTTCGAAGAACATCGCGAGCTTCGCTCCGTCAATCCCGGGCGTAGGTATGAACGCGCCTACCCTATAAACCGCGATTAGGCCAGCTGTTATCAGGATCTTGCGTTTTAAATCCGGAATTTTAAATAAATTTGCGAATGCCCCTATCATTTTCGTCCCACGTCCCTCGTCCCACGTCCTTCGGTTTTAGATATTTCGAGCTTACCGCCGGCATCCAGAATTTTCTTCTTTGCTGCTTTAGAAAATGCATCGGCAGAAACACCCAGGGATTTAGTAAGTTCACCCTTGGCCAGGATCTTTACCGGGCGACTCAAGGTCTTAATAAGGCCCGCTTTTTTCATGGCAATTTTGTCGACGGGTGAATCCTTCCTGAAATGGTTGAGGT
>JAUWWU010000049.1 GCA_030616695.1 Candidatus Omnitrophota bacterium
CGAGCTCATTTTTTAATATCGCCTTTATCATAGAAAATCACTCGGCGCTCGGGGCAAAAAATGCGCTGCCCCTTTTCAGGAGAGACACTATTTCCGCCCCTCTTTTTCTGGTCCTGTCCGCTATGTCGCGTTTTTTTGTTTCGTCAAAGATATCTTTTAAGGGTTTGCCCTCCGCCCTTGAATGGGAAAAAAGCGGTATCATATTGGCATCGTGGCTTCCCACGATGACGCTGTCGACTTCAGTCGGCATTATGCCGAGCTCCTCGGCGGCCAAGTTAGAGCACCGCGCTGCGTCAAGGATGCCGGCCATCCCCAATACCTTGGTACGGTCGAATCCCGAGACCTTGTAGGCCAGATAGACCATGATATCCAGCGGGTTTGTCACGACTATAATGATAGAACCCGGCGCGAATTCCTTTATTTTTAATGATACGTCTTTGACGACAGAGCCGTTTTTTTGGATCAGCTCTTCCCGGGACATCCCGGGCGTGCGCGGAAAGCCCGCCGTTATCACGACTATCCTTGAAGAGCTTATCTTTGAATAATCGGATGTCCCTTCGATGTATTTTTCGTAACCGATTATGGCAGATGCATCGCGCAGGTCATGTGCCTTTCCTTCGCTTATGCCTCTCTCGATATCGACAAGAATGACATCTGCGAGGTCGTTTTCCAATATTCTCTGCGCCAGCGCAGCACCGACGTTGCCGGCTCCTATTATGCTTACCTTATCGCCTTTCGCGTCTCTTTTCATCCGGCCATTTCCCCAATGATGGCATCCGCCATCTCTTTTGTCCCGGCCGCCGTTGGGTCGTTTCTGTCGTTTTTCATGTCATATGTGACAGCCTCCCCCTTTCGTATGACCGAGGCCACGGCACGCTCGAGCTTTGCAGCCAAAGCGCCTTCGTTAATATAGCGCAGCATCATTACGGCCGAGAGTATGATGGCTGCGGGATTCACCTTGTTTTTGCCTTTGTATTTCGGGGCGCTGCCGTGCGTCGGCTCAAACAGTGCTATGTCATCGCCTATGTTTGCGCCCGGAGCCACTCCGAGCCCTCCGACCAGCCCTGCGCACAGGTCGGATATTATATCTCCGTAGAGATTGGGCAGGACTATACAGTCATATAGTTCGGGTTTTTGAATAAGCTGCATACACATGTTGTCCACGATTCTGTCCTCAAATTCTATCCGGGCCTCATACTCTTTTGCGACTTCCCTGGCACATTCCAGGAAAAGCCCGTCGGTATATTTCATTATATTCGCTTTATGGACGGCCGTCACCTTGCGCCTTTTGTTTTTAAGGGCGTATTCAAACGCGAAGCGGACTATCCTTTTTGAGCCTGATTCGGAGATAGGTTTAATGCTTATACCGGAGTCCTTTTTTATTATTTTGCCCCTTGTGTCCTTTATGGCCTTGATTATTTTCTCCGTCGCTTTTTCGCCTTTTTTAAATTCTATTCCGGCGTAGAGGCCCTCCGTATTTTCGCGTATTACGACCAGGTCTATATTTTCATACCGCGACCTTACGCCTTTGTATGATTTACACGGCCTTACGCAGGCATAGAGGTCAAGCTCTTTTCGCAGCCTGACGTTTATGCTTCGAAATCCGCTGCCGACCGGCGTTACTATGGGGCCCTTTATAGCGACCCTGTTTTTTCTTATCGACTCTATTACGTCCGGCGGCAGGGGCTCGCCTGTCTTTTCCATGACATCCCCGCCGGCATGGCGGATATCCCACTCCGCGTCCAGCCCGGCGGCCTCGATGCACCGGACCGCAGCCTCCGTTATTTCCGGCCCTATTCCGTCTCCCGGTATCAAAGTGATCTTACGCTTCAATTTTGAAATCTCCGTATTTTTTGAAATGCTCTATTGCGCCGCCGTTTCCCAAAAAGCGCCGCATGAGGCCGGGTATCGGCACGGTTTTTATCCGCTCACCTTTGGTATGGTTAAAGACAGCCTCTTTTTTAAGGTCGAGTGAGATGATATCTCCGTTGTCAATGCCGCTTGTATCGCACTCAACAAGGCAGAGCCCTATGTTAAAAGCGTTTCTGAAAAATATCCTTGCGAAACTTTTCGCCAGCACCGCAGATATTCCGGCCTTTTTTATGGCCCACGGCGCCTGCTCCCTGGAAGAGCCGCAGCCAAAGTTTTCACCGGCAACTACGTAATCTCCCGCCTTTACTTTTTTGTAGAAACCCGGCTGGATGTCTTCGAAAACATATTTAGCGAGTTCTTTCATGTCACTGATCTTGAATTTATACCTTCCGGATATAATATAGTCCGTGTTGACATCGTCAAAAGGTTCCAGGACATGCGCCTTCGCTCTTTTCATCTTCACGCCTTCTACAGATGGTTTCTCGGGTCGGCTATTTTGCCTTCGACCGCGCTTGCCGCCACGGTAGCGGGGCTCGCCAGGTAAATAAAGGAATTCGGGTTGCCCATACGGCCCTTAAAATTGCGGTTTGCGCTTGAAATCGCGGCTTCGCCGTCAGCCAATATGCCTTCGTGGGTGCCTGCGCAAGGCCCGCAGCCCGGCGAGATCACCACGCATTCCGCCTCGATAAAAGTCCTTATATAGCCTTTTTTGGCGGCCTCCTCGAATATGCTGACGGAGGCCGGGGACACGATGCATCTCACCCGCTTATTTACTTTATGTTTTTTTAATATCTTCGCCGCTATTGCCATGTCTTCCAGCCTGCCGTTAGTGCAGGTCCCGATAAGGGCCTCGTCGATCTTGACATTCCGTATTTTATTTACGGTAGATACGTTTTCGACGGCGTGCGGCTTTGCTACCATCGGCTCTAAACCGGATACATTGTATGACTTTTTCTTGATATAGCGCGCGTCCTTATCCGCCGTAACGGCGTTGACTCCTCCCCTAACCTTAGCGGTTTGCCTCAAAAAGGATCTTACTTTAGCATCGGCTTCCATGACTCCGAATTTCGCGCCCATTTCTACGGCCATATTGCTTATAGTCAGCCGGGCGTCTACGCTGAGGCCTTTTATTGTATCGCCGTAAAATTCAACGGAGTTGTAGGTGCAGCCGCCGGAGCCCATATCACCGATTATAAAAAGTATTATGTCTTTTGAATAGACGCCTTTTTTCAAATATCCGTTGACTTCTATCTTTACGCTTTCCGGGACCTTGAACCAGTTTTTTCCGCTTATAAGCGTTATAGCCAGGTCGGTCGACCCCACTCCGGCAGAAAGCGCGTTTAAAGCGCCGTAGGTGCAGGTATGAGAATCTGCCCCCAATATCAGCGAGCCTGGCTTGACATGGCCCATCTCGGGAATCACGACATGGCATACCCCGCATCCGGCGTCATACAGGCCGGCGCCGGTCCTCGCCGCAAACTCGCGCATTTTCTTATGGATCTCTGATACGCCTATATTCGGGCTCGGTGCGCTATGATCGATCACCATGTAAAATTTTGCCGGGTCAAAGATCTTTCTTTTTCCCGATTTTTTAAAACTATCGATTATCAGCGAGCTTGTCCCGTCTTGGCCGAAACAGAAGTCCACTTTGCATATACCGATGTCGCCGGCCTTCAAGGCCCTTCCGGCGTGGGCACTCAATATCTTCTCGGCTATTGTTCTACCCATTCCCCTAGCCTCTCTATGCCCTTTTTGATATCGTCAATGCTTGTGGCAAAACTAAGACGCACATGATCCTTGAGGCCGAATGGTTCACCGGGGATTATAGCGATATGTTTTTCATCAAGCAGTTTTTTAGAAAACGTGAGCCCGTCCATGCCGGTGCCGGATACATCCGCAAAGCAGTAAAACGCCCCTTGAGGCTTGGCGCATTCGATCCCCTTGATATTTTTCAATCCCTCCATCAGCACATCGCGCCTTTTTTCGAATTCTTCGCTCATCTTGCGCGTAGAGGTGTCGTCGCTGCCTATGGCGGTAAGGGCGGCTGCCTGCGAGATCGACGACGGGTTTGACGTCGAATGACTCTGAAGAACCGCGACCCCTTTTACCACCTCAGGCCGGCCTGCCAGATATCCGATGCGCCATCCGGTCATAGCGTAACTCTTGGATACGCCGTTTACGACAAATGTCAATTCGTATATCTTTTTGTTTAATGAAGCGATAGATATATGGTTTAATTTATCATAGATCAGCTTTTCGTATATCTCATCGCTTATTACCGGGATATTGCGGCTGACGGCAAGCTCCGCTATTTTTTCAAGCGTATCTTTTGAATAGACGGCACCGGTAGGGTTAGAGGGGCTGTTTATTATTATGGCCCGGGTCTTTTTCGTAATACAGCGTCTGAATTCCTCGACTTTTATCGTAAACGTCTTTTTATCCGTTTTTGCTATTACGGGCCGCGCCCCCGCCAGCTTTATCATCTCCGGATAGCTCAGCCAATACGGCGACGGGATTATCACTTCATCCCCTTCTTCGCATAAGACCTGCAAGAGGTTATATAGCGAATGCTTGGCGCCGCAGCTGACAGCTATCTGATCAGGGGCGTAAACGAGCGCGTTGTCCCTCCGGAATTTTTCACAAATAGCTTCCTTTAATTCCTGCATTCCCGTTGCCGGCGTATATTTCGTAAAACCGCCCTTAATGGCTTCGATAGCGGCCTGCTTGATATAATCCGGCGTATCAAAGTCAGGCTCTCCGGCAGCGAAATTTATGACGTCGACGCCCTGCTTCTTGAGCGATTTTGCCTTTGCGCTTATCGCGAGCGTTACTGAGGGAGAAATATGTTTTATCTTCTTCGATATCATAAGCCTCCTGAATTAGTGTCTAAATATACCATAAAAGGCCGGATTTTACAATGAAAAATTTAGGTAGGATAACCTATACTGCCTAGAATGGGGCTGCTGCGGAAAGTGGGTCGGTAGCTTCCAGCAGATCTTTATTGATTATAACCTTCCGGTCTTTTCTGAGGCGCTGCAGCAGGTCCTCATACAATCGCATCTGCTTATCGAGGAACAATTCATTTTCTATTACATCCTTGACTTCTTCGAAGGTTTTATGCCTTGCCTCTTTTTTGTCCGTGACCTTGATTATGTGATAGCCAAGCTCTGTTTTAACGACGCCGCTGGTTTCGCCGCTCTCCATCTCTTCGCACGCTCGCTCGAATCCGGGAAAAAATTCACCCTTTGAAAAGTACCCTACGTCTCCGCCCCTATCTTTTGTGGGGATGTCGAGCGAGTATTGTTCGGCAAGTTCCGCAAAGTCAAGGCCGCGCTCGAGATCGTTCAGTATCTTCACCGCAACGACTTCGGAATCGACTAGGATATGGGATGCCCTTATCGTGACGGGCTCTGTATAATTATTTAGATTTTCGCGGTAGTAGTTTTCGGCTTCACCGTCGGACAGCTCTACTTTGCCGTTTACTTCTCTCTCTATCAATTCCTGTATCATTATCTCTTCTTTGGCGTCCTGCACGAGCTTGTTTACGGTCTCTGAGTTTTGCAGTTTCTTTCTTTTCGCCTCCTGCAGCAACAGATGTTTATTTATCAGGCTTTCCAGGAATTCCTCTTTGTGCAGGTTTGCGATGTCTTTGTAGCGGGATGGGAGCTTTGCGAATTCCTCCATGTATCCGTCGGTTGTTATTGTTATACCGCTGGCCCGCGCAAGGACATTTTCATCTTGCCTTCCGCAGCCGGAAACGAGAGACAATATAAAAACAAGGCCGGCTATGATGCCTGTGCCGCGATATTTTAAGAAGGGTAACATACCTTATTTCTTCCGCCCTGTTTTGCCTTGTATAATTGCTCATCCGCGTTTCTGACAAGCTGGTCCTTCGTGATGTCGCTGCCTTCGGGAAACCTCTTTACGCCGACGCCTATACTGATAGTCACGTCGACATGGGAGCCGTCCGGCATTTTTATGGATGCCTTTTCTACTATTTTTCTAATATGCTCCGCTTTTGCGACTGCGCCGCCGGCCTCCTCCATGCTTTTTTTAGCTGCCATTTCAGAGGCTTCGGTCAGATCGGTTTCCGGAAATATTACGGCAAATTCCTCCCCGCCGTATCTGGCGCATAAATCGACAACGCGTATATTCGATTTTATGATCTGGGCTATTTCTTTCAGCACCACGTCGCCCTGCGGATGGCCGTAGGTATCATTTATGCGCTTAAAGCGGTCTATGTCTATCATCAGGATAGATACCGGGTATTTATACCTGTCGGAGCGCGCGACTTCTTGCGCAAGCCGCCCTTCAAAATATGCGTGGTTGTATATCCTGGTGAGCCTGTCGAGAACGGCAAGCTCGGACTGAACGGCGCTTCCGAGGGCGATAGAGGCCTGCCCGGTCAGCACCTCCAAAAGATAGATATCTTTTTTGAGAAACTGGAAAGACGATTTTGCCAAAAATGATAGTATTATGCCTATTACCTCGTTTTCAACGATCAAGGGTATAAACAGGGCATAGTCGATATCCTGAAGCCCCCCCATCTTCTTCTCTTTGAGGAATATGTGTTTTAACCTCTCTCCTTCGTCAAAAAATCTGATCTCCCTACTCTTTTTTAATGCCTTAAACGGCGGCTCGTCGACAGAAAAGCTCGGTTTGGTCAACATGGTTACGTCCATGTTGAATCCGGTAGTATAGACAAACCTGCCTATGTTGTAGTCCATGAGGTATAGGGCGCAGAGGCTGGGGGCCTTCTCGGATTTGGTCAGTTCGCCGAATGTCTCTATTATGAGGCGGAGCAGCTTTTCTTTGCTGAGAGCGGAGCTTAATGTCTGAGAGGCCTTTAGCAGGTAGGATAACTGGATGTTTCGCTTCTCTGCCCCGAATACCGCTTCGTCCAGTTTTTTCTTTAAAAGTATAACTCTTACTTCTTGCACAACGAGAAAAAGGCCGGTTAATACTATAATCCCTATTACGACGGCGAGATCCATGGCTTACCCTATTGCGATTAATTCGCTTTTCGCCTGAAATAGCGCCTCAGCCCTTTTAAA
>JAUWWU010000021.1 GCA_030616695.1 Candidatus Omnitrophota bacterium
CGCTGGTCTCTTCTTACATAAAAGGGGGGCCTTAAAATCGTCCTGATATCCTCCTCCGGCGGGCCTTCCAGTTTATTCTTCAGAAGGTCCTTTGCGTAAAGTATGCCCCGCATATTAGCCTGCCTCTTTTCATAAATAGGGACCCTGGAAAGTTCTGTCTCTTTAATGGCCGCGTACATCTCTTCAATGGGCATAGTAACTGGAAACGAAACAATATCTTTTGCCTGAGTCATCACATCCTCGACCTTTTTATCGCTCAACTCGAGAGCATCCTCCATCATCTCGGCTTCTTCTTTATCAAGGATACCTCCTTCTTCATAGCCCATTTTTATAGCGCTCTCCAGCTCATCCTTCGTAATGCCGCTTTCCGACTTTTTGACCTTGCCTAAGAGGAGATCGAGAATGCCTGCTGTCAGCCTGCTTAAAACCAATCTTAGCGGGAAAACCAGCCGTGAAAAGGCATTTATAAAAGGCGAGACAAAAAGTGCGATTTTTTTAGAGTTTTTGATTGCGATTATCTTAGGCATGATCTCGCAAAATATGACGACGATTACAGTCATTACGACTATAGATACCGCAACGCCCGCCTCTCCCCATTTTTTTACGCTAAAGGATGCTGCTATGCTCGAGGCAAAGACGTTGGCAAACATATTGCCGATCAGGATGCTGATAAGGAGATCTGTAGGTTTATTAAGAAGCGATTCTAACATATGCGAGTTCTTGACATTATCTATTTTCAGGCGCCTGACCCGTATCTTACTTAAACTAAAAATGGCGGTCTCGGAGCCGGAAAAAAAAGCGGATAGAAATAAAAGTATCGTAAGCACTATTATTTGATAAAACATAGGCAAAGTTAAATCCACTCCTTACGTCTGAAATATATCAACATCCCTATGCCCAGTATAACCATAAAAGCCGATACGCTAAAAAATCCCCATTCCGACCCCAAAAGGGGCATATGCGCAAAGTTCATGCCATAGATACCGGTTATCAGCGTCAATGGCATCACTATGGTGGCAATAATGGTAAGCACCTTCATTATGTCGTTGGTCCTGCTTGATATTGTCGAAAGATATGCATCCAGTGCGCCGTTGACCACGTCTCTATATGTATCTATAGTATCGTTTATAAATATCATATTGTCGTACACATCCCGAAAATAGACCCTGGTCCTGGCATTGATAAACTGGAAGTTCTCTTTCGACAAGAAATTCACTATATCGCGCTGCGGCCCTATAAACCGCCTCAGGTACAATATATCTTTTTTTGTGGCAAAAATATTCGCTAATGTCTTTTGCGTTGGATTTTTCAGGACCTGCGTTTCTATATTGCTTATCTTGCCGTCCATCGCGTCGAGCACCGGGAGATAATTATCTACAAGAGAATCTATGATTAAATGGAGCAGTGTATCGGAACCTTTGGACATCGTGCTTAAATTTTTCTGGGTTCTGTTGAGCGCAGTTTCCACCCCTTTTATGGGCCCTTGATGGATCGTTATTACAAAGTTCTTCCCGAGGCAGATATTGAGCTCTATGGTCCTGACCCTTTGCGCCCGGGACGTCGTAGCTGCAGCATGTATAACTACAAACATATAGTTTTCAAACTGGTCTATTTTAGGCCTTGTAATAGTAGTCATACAGTCTTCCAGGGTAAGCGGATGGAGCTGGAAGACACTCTCCAGTATATCTAAATCCGCTTTAACGGAATCGGTTATATCCAGCCATAATAATCCCTCTCCCGATTGGACGACTTTTTTCATATCTTCGGCGCTGAGTTTCTTTATAAGTTCGTTATTTCCCTTGTAGTAAAGCAATGTAATAGCCATAAATCCCCCGTTTTTTAAATTACAAACTCCAAATTACAATGGACAATTTCGTTTGTAATTTGTATTTTGTAATTTGTAATTTTTCTGCAGTGATCTCTTGACTGCGTCAAACACTTCATCTACGCTTATTGCCCTAAGGCATTTAAATCCGATTTTGCAATCATGGGCCAGGCACACTTCACAGTCCACATCCTTGTGCAGGGCGATATCGTTTTTGCCTGTCGGGCCCCATCTCTTAGGGCTTAAGCCGGGTTGTTTCCGGCCGAATATCACGACACTTGGTGTCCCTACGGCAGTCGCTATATGGACGGGGCCGGAATCGTTAGAAATAAATAAAGCGCATCGTTTAAGTAAAGCCGTAAGCTCCCTTATAGGGGTCTGTCCCGAAAGGTCTATGACCTCGCTTTTTATAATCTTCTTAAGCTCCGCAACACAGTTTGCTTCTTCCGGCGCAGATATCAATACGATACGGGCGCTGTAATCAGTTTTTAACCTATCTATTAATGCCGCGAAGCGTTCCAGCGGCCATCTTTTAGACGGGCAACTTGCGCCGGGATGTACGCCTATAAGCAAATCGGAATCCCCTGCGCCCTTTTCGGCCAATTTTAAAGAAACGGAACGCCGGCTATCGTCTTTTACCGGGACATAAAGGGTCTTGTCGTGCGCTTCAATCCCGATATTTTTTAATATCTCTAGAGTATACTCCAATTCATGCTTTTGTCCAAGAAATTTTTTATCATTCAGCGCCCGCGTTAAAAGAAAAGGAAGTTTCCTGCCGAAACCTATTCTATTGGGTATCCCGGCTACAAAAGCAAGTATGTGGGCGCGGTTTGTGGGATGCAAAATAATAGCCGTATCAAACTTTTTCTTTCTCAGTCGCAAGCCAAATAGTATGGCGGATAAAAATCCCCTCTGAGCGCCGTATTTATCGTACATGATGACTTCGTCAAGATAGGGGTTTCCCTCTACTATATCTCTCGCGTAAGGCCTTACCATAAAGGCTATATGCGACTGCGGGTAGGCATCGCGGAGCGCCTTTATGGCCGGCGTGGACAATACCACGTCCCCGATCCTGTCCGTCCTTATCATTAATATACGTTTCATTGATTACCCGTGGTGGTTCATACAAATTACAAGCTACAAATTACAAACAAGCTACAAATCACAAATTACAAACAAAGTGGAGAATTGTTTATTGTAATTTGTAATTTAACATTTTTGTTATCTATTTAACATTCTCTTTGCGATATTGAAGACTTCGCTTACTTTTAGCTGTCTCATGCATTCGTGCTCAAATTCGCACTGCGCCTTGCCGCAAGGGCTGCAATGAAGCCTTTTTTGCGCGATAGAGTCCTTTATTCCGGTAGGGCCGTAACTCTTCGAGTCCGTAGGCCCGAATATCGCGAGGACCTTTGTGTCTACGGCTCCCGCTATGTGTAAGGGGGCACTGTCATTAGTGATAAGTAAATCGCAGCGGCTCAATAGCGCGGCAAGCTGACAAAGCGTTGTTTTATTAGAGAGGTCTACGATATCATGTTTTACGGGCATGCTTATGTCCCTTATTAAGGGGCTATCTGCCTTATCGCCGACCATGATTATCTGGGCATCTAATTCTTTCGCAAGCCGTTCGGTGAGTTTTGTGTAGTTTTCCCCTGGCCACCTCTTTATTTCGCTCTTTGCTCCGGGGCTTATTGCGATTATAAGCCTATCTTTGTCAAGGCCCATCATAAGTTTCTCTATATAGTCATTATCCTCTTCCGGTATATGTATATAAAAGGGAGTATTTGCCCTATCAAGCCCTATCCCCATAGAAGAGAGTTTCCAGATATGCTCTTGCTTTTTGTGCCTTACGCTTTTAGGAGGGACTCTTATAGGGCTTGTCCTGTATTTTGCTCCAAGTAAGAACGGAAAGAGCGAATTCCTCATGTCCGCAATAAGGTCATATTTGACCTTTCTCAGTTTTCTTATGAGCCGTCTTTTTTCGTGCATAGGTATATGCTTATCATATGTTATGACCTTGAAAACAGCGGGGTGTTTTTTGAATAATTCAACGCCGTTCGGCCCGACCATGATATCCATTCTCGCTTCGGGGAAAGCTTCGCAAAGAACTCTCAGCGCCGGAGTCGTCAGGATGATATCGCCGATATTACTCAAAGATATAAACAGCATTTTTTTGATTTTACTTTTATCTATTTTCATAATTGGCTTTACAGGTACTTTTTTTTATCGATAACATTTAAAACGTCGTCTACCGAGATGGCCTTCATGCATTTATTGTCATTGCATGTTAAATCATAACATGGGACCTCGCATTCCATATCTTTTTTTATCACCGTATAATTTCCCTTCCCGTACGGGCCTGTGATATCGCTGGACGTAGGGCCGAAAAGTGCTATAACGTTTGCCCCTACGCTTACGGCTATATGCATAGGGCCCGAATCTCCGGAAACTACCAATTGAGCTTTTTGGAGAATAGAAGCGAGTTCTCTTATTCCGGTCTCGCCGCATATTGATACCGCCTGTCTTTTCATAGTACCGCATAATTCGTCGGCCAATGCCTTGTCCTTCGCCGCCCCTGTTATCAATACCGTAACACCGTGCTTCTGTATAAGCTTATCCGCTAGCTCGGCAAATTTGTCCGCAGGCCATCTTTTGGGGTTCCAATTGCCGCCGGGATTAAGCGCGACGATCCTGTCATTGCGACCTATGCCTGCTTTTTCAAGAATATGGCCGGCTCTTTTTCTATCCTCATCGGTAATAAAAAATTCATAATCTTTTTTGGATACATCGACACCCGCCGCTTCGGCAAGCCCCAGAAAATACTCAACCCTGTGAGGAGTCTTTTGCGATAAAGGCACTTCCTTTGTCAAAAGAAAGCCGCGCCTTTTTGTATGATAACCTATCCTTTCTTTTATTCCCGCTATAAAAGTTATAAGGGCCCTGGTAAAAGAACGATGCAGTATGAAAGCGGTATCAAATCTTTTCTTTCTCACTCGCAAGGCAAATCTCAGCTTGCCGAGAAATGTCTTTTCCGGGCCTCTTTCGTCAAATATAATCAACTCATCAATCCGCGTATTACTCTCGAGAATATCCTTGCACCGCGGAACTGCCACACACGCTATATGGCTTTCGGGAAAGGCCTCTCTTATAGCCCTTATAAACGGGCTTGTGAATATGATATCGCCGAGCCAATTTACATTAAATATCAAGATTTTACGAGATACTTTCATACATCTTCTCGATACGGGCGGCCATTTCCTCAATGTTGAAATCGTTGATGGCCTTTTCCCTTGCCTTCTCTTTAAAAATCTCCGTTTTGTTTTTATTGATAAGCATATATTTTACGGCGCGCGCGAGGTCTTCGGGATTGCCCGGTTCGACAAGCATGCCCGTAACGCCGTCCTCTATCAAGCTCTCGATGCCGCCTACCCTGCTCGCGATACAAGGCCTTCCCGAAGCCATAGCCTCCGCCAGTGAAAGCCCCAGGCCTTCTTTAATAGAAGGCAGAACAAATATATCCATAATCGAAAGGGCTTTTGAAGTATCGGCGACAGAGCCGGCAAAAACTACATTTTTGCTTAATCCCAGGGTCGAACATAATTTCTTAAGGCGTTCTTTATCCGGGCCGTCACCTATCAACAAGACATTTACATCCGAGAAGTCCCCCGCGAACAGTCTCGCGGCTCTAAGCAGGATATCCTGGCCTTTAACGGGCGAAAGCCTGCCTATCGTCCCGATTACAGGAGCCCTTTTCAGATTCCAGGCATATCTCATTCTTGCCTTTTCTTCTTCCGGAACACCGAGTAAAAACCTCTTGACCTCTATGCCCGTATGGATGAGGGCTATTTTTTCTTCCTTTACGTTGAAATCTTTAATCAAGGCGTCTCTTACCGCCTCACTTATTGCGACGACTTTTTTGCCCCAGCAACCGAAAATCCTTCTCCCTATTCGTCTTTTAAAAAAACCGTGGCAGGTGGTCACGTAAGGTATTTTGCAGCAAAATGATAAAAGCGCCGAAAGCACCTGCGTTACCCTCGTGTGGGCATGGATCAAATCAACCTTTTCTTCCCTTAAAAACTTCTTAAGTCGGAGGAATGACTTAATGACTTTCGGGCTAAGCTCGGATTTCGTCCTTATATCCGCATAAATATGCCCTATATGCTCGCGAGCCAGGACTTCCTCGAGTTTTCCGCCGCCTGATGCGACGAAGACCGTGTGGCCCCTATGTTTTAAAGCCCCGGCAAGAGCGGTAACATAACTTGCTATACCGCCTATCTCTAAATGCGTGGTGACCAGAAGTATTTTCATTACTATACCTTAGCTTTGCGCTTTGTGCTTTTCGCCAATAGCTCTTCTACTACCGACAAGACATCCTCGACTTTTATATCTTTCATGCACCGGTTATTTTTTCTGCAAACGGGTTTATAGCACGGGCTGCACTTGATGCCGCTTTTTAATACCTTGTAAGCCTTTGTCTTGGGCACATGTCTTTCGGGATCCGTCGGCCCGAAAAGTGCCACAAAGGGGGTGCGCATACTTGCCGCGATATGCAGCGGAGCGCTGTCCGTCGTTATGTAGACCCTGCAACGTTTTATAAGCGAGGCAAGCTGTAAAATATCTGTCTTCCCAACGGCTATTATAGGCTTACTCTTAGACATACCGGCAATCTCTTTCGCGGTCTCCGTATCCTCGCTCAATCCCGTAAGTAAAGTCCGTATATTATACCTCGTTGCAAGTTCATCGCATAATTCTGCTATATACGCCGTCTGCCATCTTTTGGACTGCCATCTACTGCTTGCTCCTATATTAACCCCGACCAATAGCCGCCTGGAATTCGCCCAGTTCTCCCGCAAAAAATTATCGGCCCAGGCCTCATCTCCCTTCGACGGCCAAAGCTCCGAGACGCCGTCGTTTTTTTCTATGCCTAAAAGTTTAAGAGTCCTGAGTTGGTGCCCTAAAGGGTCTATAGCCTTCCCTGTATCCTTGACGCGTTTATTGAGGAAAAAGCTCCATTTTTTATTGTCGTAACCATATCTCAGGGCTGCCGCGCTCAAAAAGGAAAGAAGGTGGCTTTTTCTGTTATTCTGCAGGTCCACGACTATATCAAAATCTTCTTTCCTCAACTGCGAGGCTATGTTTATAAGCCCTTTAAAACCGGCGTCTCTCGATTTAGGGCTATATACTATGCGTTCGTTTATATAGGGGCAGCCTCTGAATACATCGCTCGAAGACAGCTCCACCAAAACCTTTATGACCGCGCCGGGAAAGGCTTCTCTGATGGCTTTCAACGACGGGACAGACAAAATGACATCGCCAAGGGCGCTCATTTTGATAACGAGTATCTTTTTAAGAGACAGGGCCTCCCGGTAGACCTCGAGCGTCTTTTCGCACATAGACGCAAGCGAGTATTTTTTTTCTACATCCTCCCTGGCTTTTACTGCAATCGATGATGCCGCCTTTTCGTCCTTGATAAGTCTTGAAACCGCATTTGCTATTGAGCGCGGGTCTTCGGGAAAACTCAATAAGCCGTTCTCGCCGTCGCGGATTATATCTACGATGCCGCCTATGCGCGAAGCGACTACGGGGACTCCTGCCGCCTGCGCCTCTATTATAACCCTTCCGAATGCCTCGGGTGTCTTTGTAGGAAGCACCAGGACATCGAGCTCGGATAATATATCCGGTATGTCTTCTCTCGCGCCCATAAACTTAACTATATTGCTTATGCCGAGGCGCCTTGTAAGCATCTCAAGCTCTTCCCTGTATCGCGCTTTCGAAGGCGGGGCCTCGCCCACTATTAATACTTTAATGGCCGGCGTCGTCCGGGCCACCATTGACACTGCCCTCAGGAAGTCCGTATGTCCCTTGAGAGGCGTTATCCTTGAAATCATCCCGATAACAAAATCCCTCTTTTTAGGAGCCCTATCTTTAGCGGTCATGCTGTCCCTGCCGGCGAATTTAAATTCATCAAGATTTACTCCGCGCGGTATCAGCCTTATCCTGTCGTACGGGGTTCCAAAATCCTCTATCATATGCCTTGCCATTTCTCTGCTCGCCACGATGACAAACCTGCCCCAGCTCATAGCCCTGCTGGCTAAATGCGTATTATAATAACCGTGAGCCGTCGTAATAAAAATTTTAGTGGTGATCTTGGCGGCAATAAACCCTATAATCGCAGGCACGCGGCTTCTTGCATGGACGATATCTATGTTCTCTTTCCTTATTATCTCCGAAAGGCGCTTAACCATCAATAATGCCGTCACGGGGGATTTCCTTCCGACGGGCAATTGATAGTGCCACGCGCCGATTTCGTCAAGGCGGCGGACAAGCCTGCCGCCCCCTGAGACGACAACGGACTTATGCCCGTTGAGTGTCAGGTAACGCGCCAAATCGACCGTCCCCCGCTCTACGCCGCCTACATCGAGATAAGGCAGGATCTGTAATACATTCATGGTTTTACCTTCGCTTAAATGATCTGTTTCATAGCGCTTAAGATCTTCTCGCCATCGTTGAGCCTTTTCGCCGGCCCGCGGGAATCCGCAAGCCTGATAATAGCCTTCTTTAAGTCCGCCGGTTCGGAAATATGCACAAGGCCTTCGGAGCCCAGCCGCCTCAAAAACATCTCATGTTTATTATCCTTTCCGAGAGGGGGCTTCCTTACAGGCCTGAATACAACCACATGCTTACCGGAGCTCGCAGCTTCGGAAAGCATGGAATTCGACTCGCCCGAGACCACCACGATATCAGACGCGGCCAATATGCCGCCCACTGCCCACTCGGGATTTCGCTCATTCGCGATAATAACAAGTTTGGCGAGGGAGGTCTTCTCAAGTTCTTTTCTGATAAAATCATTTACATCTCCGCTCGTCCTCCTTGAAGTCGTAGCAAGCAGGTTCATGCCCAGTTCTTCGGCGGCACCGATGATATTTTCCAGAACTTGCTTAATTAAATCGGTATCAAATCGATAATACCTGTTTTCCCCTCCTATTAAAACGCCTATATTGCGCTTGCCTTCCTCAAGGCCTACCGCCTCTTTGAGAGACCTGAGGTCATTTTTCAGTTTTTCCGGATTTATTAAATTTGGCGCCCCTAATGTCGTGAGCGTATTTTTCGCCCCGCGCGGATTATCGTGTTCCGGGATTATTGCCAGGTCAAAACTATTGCTCGAAACCAAGCCCGGTTTCATAAGCATCACGTTCTTTGCGTTGTTTTCCCTGCTGAATAAAAGATTCACGGCCGATGTCCTGGAGCCGCACGATATCACGATATCGGCGTAATTCTCCTCAAGCTCCTTATAACACTCCTCAGCCAAACACAGCTTCAGGCCTGCCATGCGCACAAGCGAATACTTCGCAATGAAATTGCTTAAAACAGCCATCGCTATTGCGTGTATTTTTGCCTTATACACCACGTCTATTACCCTGAGTTCGATATCACTATCGCTATAGCCTGCCCCTCTCCTGCATTCTTTTATTTTCTCAAAAATAGCCAAAGACTGATTAAGGTGGCCTTTTTTCCCGTCGTTTAAAACAAC
>JAUWWU010000108.1 GCA_030616695.1 Candidatus Omnitrophota bacterium
GGGACGACCAACGATCCGAGGTTTGACCCGGGCCCCATCATACAACAGGTCCTCACAAAGGCATTACAGGATAAGATAGTCGCAAGGCTTAGGGAATTGCCGCGGGAAGTGATTAAAATGAGCGAAAAGGCCATTAAGGAAAGCTGGCAGGAGGAAGAGATCGGTGATATCGAGAGGAAGCTGAAAAAGGCAGAGGAAAAATTAAAAAAGATAATCGGTTACTAGCCGTAAAAAGTATATGAACAATTCGCAGATCGCCGAAATTTTTGAAAAGATAGCGGAGATTTTAGAGATCCAGCAGGAAAACCCCTTCCGGATAAGAGCCTACCGCAGAGCCGCAGAGACCGTAAAAAATCTCAGTGAGGATATATCGGAATTCGCCAGGAAAGACGGCCTTCTTAAACTTCCGGGCATAGGCGCTGACCTTGCATCCAAGATCAAAGAGTTTTTAGAGACAGGGAAGGTCTCGGCATACGAAAAGCTGAAGAAAAAGGTGGATTCCTCTTTGCTTGATATGCTGAACATACCGGGCGTGGGGCCGAAGACAGCAAAACTGCTGCGCGAAAAATTTAAGATAAAGTCTCTCGCAGACCTCGAAGCGAAGGCAAAGGCGCATAAGATAAGAGGCCTGCCGGGCATAAAGGAGAAGACAGAGGAGAATATACTTAAAGGTTTAGCCTTTTTAAAGAAAGACACCGGAAGGATGTGCCTGGATGTAGCTTTTACGACAGCCGAATACATAATATCCTCGCTAAAGAGTCTTTCGCAGGTTATAAAGATATCTCCGGCAGGCAGCCTGAGGCGTATGAAAGAAACTATCCGGGACATAGATATATTGGTAACTTCGAAAAAGGGCGGGGACGTCATGAAGGCCTTTGTGAAGCTTCCGAATGTCGCTGATATAGCGGCTCAGGGCCCGACAAAGTCCAGCATATTGACAAAAGAAGGGGTCCAGGTTGACCTCCGCGTAGTCGCCCCCGAAAGTTACGGCGCGGCCCTTATGTATTTTACCGGCTCCAAGGCGCATAATATCAAGATGAGAGAGATGGCTGTAAAGAGGGGACTTAAGATAAACGAATATGGGGTATTTCGCGGAAAAAGGAGCATAGCGGGCAAGAACGAAGAGGATATCTACTCTCTCTTTAAAATGTCTTATATCGAGCCTGAATTAAGGGAAAATACGGGCGAAATAGAAGCGGCGCTGCGCGGCGGATTACCGGACCTGGTAAAGCTTAAGGATATCAAAGGAGATATACATGTCCATACAAAAGCGTCGGACGGTTCCCTTTCAATAAGTGAGATAGCGAGACTCGCGAAGGCGAAAAAGTACGAATATATCGTCATCAGCAACCATTCCAAATCACTGAAGATAGCGGGCGGGTTGAGCGATAAGAAGCTTTTAAGGCAGATAGAGGAAATAAGGCGTTTCAATAAAGGTTCAAAGGGCATCAGGCTTTTGGCCGGCACCGAAGTGGATATACGCGGCGACGGCAGCATGGATTATAGCGATAAGCTCTTGAGGAAACTGGATTTTGTCATAGCGGCCATCCATTCGGGCTTCCGTCAATCAAAGGAAAAGCTTACGGCCAGGATAGTAAAGGCTATGCAGAATAGATATGTCAATGTCATAGCCCACCCCTGCGGCAGGCTTATCGGGGAGAGGGACGCATATGAGTTGGATTATGAAAAGATATTCACCGCCGCCAGGAAGACCGGCACCGCAATAGAGATAAACGCGTATCCGAAGAGGCTGGACCTCACCGATGTAAATTGCAGGCGGGCGCGGGAGTTAGGCGTTAAATTCGCCATAGCGACGGACACGCATACGAAAGACCAGATGGATAATATGATATACGGTATCAGCGTGGCGAGGCGGGGATGGATAGACAAAAAAGATATCTTAAATTGCCGGAAACTTAAAGAAGTCGAGAAGTTTGTTGAAAAAAAGCGGGCGTGACGTAAGAAAAAAACTCCTCCTTTTGTATGACCGGCTATATAAGGCCTTCGGTCCGCAGCACTGGTGGCCGGCTAAAACAGACTTTGAGGTTATCGTAGGCGCGATACTTACGCAGAACACGGCATGGCCTAATGTTGAAAAGGCCATAGGCAACCTTGCCGGAGAAGGATTGCTGACCCCGCGGTCATTAAAAAGCGTTAATAGAAAAAGGCTTGCCCGCTTGATCAGGCCCTCGGGATATTATAATATAAAGGCCGCCAGGCTTAAAAATTTTATAAATTTTCTTTTTAAGAGGTATAACGGCAGCCTGAAGAAGATGTTTTTGCAGGATGCCTATGTTTTAAGGGATGAGCTTTTGAGTGTTAAGGGGCTTGGAAAGGAAACGGCGGATTCCATCCTTCTTTACGCCGGCAAAAAACCGGTCTTTGTAATAGACAGTTACACAAAAAGAATACTGTCGCGCCATGATATAATAGCAGGGGACAGCGATTACGACAGTATGCAGCGGTTATTTATAGATAACCTCCCGCTTAATAGGCAGCTTTTTGCGGAATACCATGCGCTTTTGGTGAAACTTGCGAAAGAGGTATGCAAAAAGAAGCCGAAATGCGGCATCTGCCCGGCATCCGGAATATTGTAAATCTCACCTTTTTCATTTGGCGGAAGATTACTATAATATCTTGATAATAAGCTAATTACAAGGTATACTATATAATACTTATAGTAATATATTAGTACAGACAGAGAATACCTATTAATGGAGGTCGTGATGCCGAACAATAAGAAAACCGAAAAAAATTATTCCGCAAAAAAGACAATAGTCCTCGCGTTGCCGTATTTTACCGATATGTTCAGCTCTTATTATGCCATAGAGATCATGAAGGGCGTTGGCAGGGAGGTCGAGGAGTCTAACTTTGATTTACAGCTGCATATGTTTGACCCTGACTTGGGAGAGAAGACGGTAGAGACGCACTTAGCGGATGTTGCGGATTTGGGCGGGGTCCTTTTCGCCGATATAGACGGCAACCGCAAGATCATCGCCGCTGTTAAGCAAAAAAAGATACCGTATATAGTGATGAACAACCTGTTAGACGATAATGAGACGAATTGCGTGGGCATAGATAATAAGGCCGCCGCAGAGGAAGCTGTCGAGTATCTTATAAAACTCGGCCATAAGAATATAGCCGTTATAACCGGCAATCTAAAGACCCAATCCGCTGTGATGCGGCTTGAAGGATATAAAGAGGTATTGGCCAAGCACAAGATAAAGGAAAACCCGGAATATATAGTGAACGGCGCATACAACAGGGAAAAGGCCCAGGAGGCTATGGCAAAGCTTATAAACGAAAAACCGAGGCCTACCGCAGTTTTCGCCACAAGCGACCTGATGGCTTTCGGCGCCATAATGATGGCTTTAAGGGAGGATATTAATGTGCCGGAGGAAATATCGATAGTAGGTTTTGACAATAGCCCTATAGCCGCCCTTGGCCATGTGACTATTACCACCGTAAACCAGCCTCTTGCCGAGATGGGCAGCGTTGCTACGAAGTCACTCATAGATATAATCGAAGGAAATGTGCGGCAGCCCGTTAAAAAGGTCTTGCGCACCACTATGATCATGGGTAGTTCCTGCAAAAAACTTTAATAAAGGGGACGTTTCACTTTGTCGCAACGACTTACCAATAAAGAAGTTACAACACGTCGATTTCCATTTTTAAAAGTTGCGAAAGTGGAAAACAACCGCTTGTAACTTGTTGATAAGTAAAGAGTTAGGGCAAAGTGAAACGTCCCCTTTTTAGACTATGGGTTTGATGGATGGAAATCTTTGTGCTGGGTTCGGGTGTAGGCGTTCCGAATATAAAGAGAGGTTATCCGGGCCTTTTTATTAACTCGGATACGGAACGCATACTTATAGATCCAGGGCCGGGGAGCGTAAGGCAGTTAAAGAAGGCGGGTTATAGTTGTAACGACGTCGATTCCGTGGTAGTCACGCATTTTCATCCCGATCATTGCGTTGACGTTATAGCTTTGCTTTTTGCTTGTAAGTATCCCCTTGAGCTGCGGGAAGCAGGCCTTTCCATAATAGGGGCGGCGGGATTAAATGATTTTTATAAACGGATCATCACACTCTTTGGAGATGCCATAGAGCCGGAGGCTTTTGAATTACACCTTAAA
>JAUWWU010000002.1 GCA_030616695.1 Candidatus Omnitrophota bacterium
CCTGCTTACCGACCACAATGTCAGGGAGACACTCGCTATTACCGATAGGTCGTATATAATGTCTGACGGCAAGATACTTATCTCGGGAACGGCTGAAGAGCTTATAAGCTCCCCGACAGCAAGGGAAATTTATTTAGGGGAAAAGTTCAGGATGTAAACTTGGCCGAACTTTTCCCCTAAATGGGACATTTCACTCGGTTTAGCAGTGCTTTTATGAGTGAAGTGTCCCACACGTGGAATATATGAAATACAAAATCAGGCAAACTGGCAAAACGCAGAAGATAGTCGAGTTCCACATTTCCAGGGAAATAGTGGCGGGAGAGCTTGATAAAATATATCAGGAGATATCCAGGACAGCCTCTCTGCCGGGATTCAGGACAGGCAAAGCTCCTATAGAGCTTATTAAGAAAAGATATAAAAAAGAGGCGACCGATGAGGCTGTAAAAAATCTGCTGACCGATTCCTTCAAAAAAGCGGCGACCGAGTCTGAGATAAATATACTGGGGTTTCCCGAGATATCAGACGTGCAATTTGACGAGGAAAAAGGTTTTTCGTATAAGGCCACCGTAAACTTAAGGCCGCAGGTAAGATTAAAAGGATATAAGGGATTGAGTTTGAAACAAGTCAAAATTGAGGTCGGAGAATCGGACGTTGATTCGGAGATAAACAGCCTGCGAGATATGAACGCGAAATTTTCGACCAAAGAAGGATGCGCCAAAACAGGCAATTATATAATCTGTGACGTGGAATGCATAGTTGACGGCCAGCCCGTTGAGAAAAAAGAGAATGTCTGGCTCTATGTCGGCGAGCCCGCTTTTATACCCGGCAAGGAACTCGAGGACTTGAAAGCTAATGACGAAAAGGACGTGGAAAAGGTCCTGCCAAAGGACTATTCAAAGAAGGAAGTGGCCGGGAAAAAGGCGAGGTTCCATATTACCGCAAAAGAGATAAAGGAAAAAATGCTTCCCGAGCTAAACGACGATTTTGCGCTTACGGCGGGAAATTTTAAAAATATGGCAGAGTTACGGGAGGCGGTCAGGGAAAGCTTGAAGAGAAAGAACAGGATCAGAGAAAGGCAGGAACTGGAAAGCGAGGCGCTTAAATTGCTGGACAAGACGGCCGTATTCAACGCCCCGCAATTTATGGTCGACCGACACCTCGAGGCACTTGTCAAAGAAGCCAAGAACAGGCTGAAGCGGGAACAGCAGGCATCCGCAGACGAAGCCGAGTCTATGGAGAAGGCCCTCAGGGAGAGGCTCAAACATGAAGCGGTCAGGGAGGTGCGGGCATTTTTCATCCTGGATGAAATAGCAAAATCGGAAAATATAACCGTGGATGATAAGGAAATAGACGCTGCCTTTCAAGTAATGGCATCTTCGGTAGGCCGTCCGGCCGATGAGGTGAGAAAATATTATAACGAGAATAATATGGTAGAGAACATGAGGGAGGATATTAAGCAGAGAAAGGTCCTCGATTTTATAATTAAAAACGCAAATATCGCCGAAAGTTAACAGTTCGCTAACAAGGGGGGTAAGCATGAGCATACTAATACCGATGGTCGTGGAGCAGACAGGAAGGGGTGAGAGGGCATACGATATATATTCCCGCCTTCTTAAAGACAGGATAGTCTTTGTCGGCACAGTGATAGACGATAATGTTTCCAATATCGTTATCGCCCAGCTGCTGTTTTTACAAATGGAAAACTCAGAAAAAGATATAAGTGTGTATATAAACACGCCAGGCGGCGCAGTTACGAGCGGCCTAGCCGTTTACGATACTATGCGGTTTGTCAAACCGCATGTCTGCACCTATTGTGTAGGCCAGGCCAGCAGCATGGGAGCGCTCTTGCTGTCTGCCGGCGCGAAGGGGAAGCGCTATGCCCTTCCGCACGCGCGCATAATGATACATCAGCCGTGGGGCGGTGTGCAGGGAGCAGCCGCAGACATCAACATACAGGCCAAGGAAATACTCCGGCTGCGCGAGAGGATAAACGAATTATTGGCAAAACATACAGGGCAGAAGGTCGAGAAGATTGCCAAAGATACAGACAGAGATTATTTTATGACGGCCGAAGAAGCCAAGGACTACGGAATCGTCGACGAAGTTATAAAGCGATAAAAGGAAGGCCGTGTTAAAAGGGCGCAAATCGGCAAAGAATATAAAGGATGAAATAGTCCCGCTGCTGCCGCTTAGGGATATAGTGGTTTTTCCGGATATGATCGTCCCGCTTTTAGTGGGCAGGGCGCGGTCTATAAAAGCGGTCGAGTCGGCAATGGCAGCTGACAGGCTGATATTTCTCGTTGCCCAGAAAGATCTCCATATTAACGAGCCGGGCGAGGACGATATGTTCAAAGTCGGGACTATAGCGGAAGTCCTTCAGCACCTGCGGCTTCCGGACGGTTCGGTAAAGTTGTTAATCGAGGGTAAGGCCCGGGCCAGGATAAAGAAATTCTTAGGCACCAAAGACGTCTATAAAGTCCAGGCCGGGAGCATAGAATCGGAATGCAAGAGAAATATAGAGGTGGAAGCGCTTATGCGCATCCTGAGGGGGCAATTTGAGGAGTATATTAAGTTGAACCCCAAGCTCTCGACAGAACTCATATCGACGGTCATGGTCGCCGAGAACCCCGTTAAATTGGCGAATATTATGTCCTCGCATCTGACATTAAAAATATCGGATAAACAAAGCCTTCTCGAGATAATAAATCCCATGGAGAGGATGAAGACAATAGCGCGTGTCATTAATTCAGAGATAGAAATATTAAAAGTCGAAAAAAAGATAATGTCCAGCATCAAAAGGCAGATAGAAAAATCTCAAAAAGATTATTTTTTAACGGAACAGCTTAAGGCTATAGAGAAAGAATTAGGGGATAAAAGCAGTGTCAAGTCAGAGGTCGGAGATTTAAAGGCGCAGGCTTCCAAGGCGGGGATGAGTAAAGAGGCAGAAGAGATAGTGCTGCGGGAGATTAATAAGCTTTCTAAGATGCCGTCCGTTTCCCCCGAAGCTACGGTTATAAGGAACTACGTAGACTGGCTGATAAATATGCCCTGGTCAGAGAAGACCAAAGATAATCTCGATATCGTAAACGCCGAGAAGATACTGGACGAAGACCATTATGGCCTGGATAAACCAAAGCAGAGGATACTCGAATATTTAGCTGTGCGCAAACTTTCGAGTTCACCGAAGGGGCAGGTATTGTGTTTTGTCGGGCCGCCCGGCGTAGGAAAGACGTCGCTGGCAAAGTCTATAGCCCGCTCCCTCGGAAGAAAATTTGTCAGGGTTTCTCTGGGCGGAGTCAGGGACGAAGCGGAGATACGCGGGCACAGGCGCACCTATATAGGCGCTTTGCCGGGCCGCATTATACAATCTATACGCAAAGCCAGGTCCAGGAACCCGGTCTTTCTTCTGGATGAAGTCGATAAGATGTCTATGGATTTTCGCGGCGACCCTACAAGCGCGCTTCTTGAAGTCCTCGATCCGGAGGAGAACAAGACATTTAGCGACCATTACCTTGAAGTCAATTTTGACCTGTCTGAGGTGATATTTATAACTACAAGCAATGTCCAGTATAATATCCCGCTGCCGCTGCAGGACAGGATGGAGATCATAAAGATGTCCGGTTATACCGAATATGAAAAATTCAATATCGCTAAATCGTTTCTTTTGCCCAAACAGATCAAGAATCACGGGCTTTCGAGTGCGAACATAACTATCAGCGAGAGGGCGGTATTCGCCATGATAAAGCAATATACCCGCGAGGCGGGCGTCAGGGAGTTAGATAGAAAATTGGCTGAGGCCTGCCGCAAGGTCGCGCGGGAGGTTGTAAGAAAAGGCAGGGACATAAAAATAGAGATCACATTTAGAAACCTTCATAAATATCTCGGAGCGCCGCAGTATCTTGACAGTGAGGCAAATAAGCATGACGAGGTGGGTGTTGCTACGGGTCTTGCGTGGACAGAAGTGGGCGGGGATATAATGAACATAGAGACGTCTCTCGTCAAAGGCAAAGGCAACCTTATCCTTACGGGTAAACTCGGCGAGGTCATGCAGGAATCCGCGAAGGCATCATTGACATATATAAGGTCTAAGAGCAAAAAATTCGGCATAAAGAACGGCAGAAATTCTCACAGCACGGATATACATATACACGTTCCCGAAGGGGCAATCCCGAAAGACGGCCCGTCGGCAGGGATAACAATGGCTACGGCCCTTATCTCAAGTTTTACCGGGCGGCCCGTAAAACGCAACCTCGCCATGACCGGAGAGATCACCCTTAGGGGAAAGGTCTTGCCAGTCGGAGGAATAAAGGCAAAGTTTCTCGCGGCGCATAGGGCCGGCATAAAAAGCGTTATTTTCCCGCGCGAAAATAAAAAAGATTTAGAGGATATCCCAAAAGAGATCCTCAGGAAATTAGACCTGATCCCTGTTGAAAACATGGACCAGGTCTTTAAGATAGCATTATTGAGGAAGTAGTTTGCCAGGTAACCGGCTAATTAAATACGGAGGTAGCATGAAAAAGAATTATATAATGGCGCCGGGGCCTACGCCTGTCCCCGAAGATGTCTTATTGGATATTGCCAAGCCCATAATACATCACCGCACTTCTCAATATCAGGAGATATTTAAAAAGGCGAGCGAGGGGCTCAAGTATCTGTTTAATACGAAAAATGATATATTCACTTTTGCCTCGAGCGGCACCGGTGCTATGGAGGCCGCAGTTATAAATATACTTTCTTCGGGCGACAAAGCCATTGTCGTGCGGGGAGGAAAATTCGGGGAGCGTTTTAGCGATATATGCAAAGCTTATGGTATCGAAGCTATTAATATAGACGTAGAGTGGGGCAAACCCGTGGATCCCGGCCTTATAAAGAAAAGGCTTGCGGATAATAAGGACCTCAAAGCTGTTTTCGCAACGCTGTGCGAAACATCCACCGGCACTAAAAACGACATTCAGGGTATAGCTAATATAGTATCGGCCACTAATGCCGTCTTGATCGTCGATGCGGTAAGCGGCCTATGCGCCGATGACTTAAGAACCGATGAGTGGAAAGTTGACGTTGTCTGCTGCGGCTCTCAAAAAGGCATGATGCTTCCGCCGGGATTGGCATTCTTGAGTATCAATAAAAAAGCGATGGAGAAGGTTGCGAAATCCAATCTTCCGAAATATTATTTTGACCTTAAGGCATACAAGAAGTCTTTGGATAAGAACGATGTCCCATGGACACCGGCCGTGGGTTTGGTGAGGGGGCTTTGTAAGTCAATAGATATGATCAGGGAAGAGGGGATGGAGAATGTCCTGGCAAGACATGCCAGGTTGGCAAATGCGACAAAGGAAGCCGCAAAGGCCTTAGGTCTGGAGCTCTTTTCGGCAAGCCCTTCCAATGCCGTTACTGCTGTAAAGGTGCCGTCAGGCGTCGACGGCCAGAACCTGGTCAAGACAATGCGCAATAAATACGGCGTTACAATAGCGGGCGGTCAGGCGCATCTAAAGGGTAAGATATTTAGAATAGCCCACTTGGGCTACATGGTCGAGTTTGATACTCTGACGGCCATTTCGGCATTAGAGATAACGCTCAAAGAATTAGGCCATAAGTTTACGCTCGGCAGCGGCGTCGGCGCTGCCCTTAAAGTATTCACCGCTTAAAATACGAAAAAGGAGCTGAAGATGGCGATGAGAAAGATCCTGGTAAGCGATCCACTGGCAGAAGAGGGGATAGCAATCCTTGAGAAAGAAAAGAGTTTTAAAGTAGACGTAAAGGCAAAACTGCCACCGCCCGAGCTCAAAGAAATAATAAAGGATTACGAAGCGCTTATAATCAGAAGCGGGACAAAGGTGACTTCAGATATAATTTCGAACGCGCATAAACTTAAGATCATAGGAAGGGCCGGAGTCGGCCTGGACAACGTGGATGTCAACGCAGCCTCCCAAAGGGGTATCATAGTGATGAATGCGCCGGCCGGAAATATGATATCTACGGCCGAGCACACAATGAGCGTCATGTTGGCCTTATCGCGTAATATACCCCAGGCGTATGTCTCGATGAGGGAGGGTAAATGGGATAGAAAGAAATTTATGGGGACAGAACTTTATAATAAGACACTCGGCGTAATAGGGCTTGGCAGAATAGGTGCGGAGGTTGCAAAAAGGGCACTTAGCTTTAAGATGAAAGTGCTCGGTTATGACCCTTATCTGTCCGTAGAGAAGGCAAAAAAGATGGATGTGGAATTGGCCGATCTTAAGGACCTGCTTAAAAGGGCGGATTATATAACCGTCCATACGCCCTTAACGGACGAGACCAAACATTTACTCGGAGATGATGAATTTAAGATTATGAAAAAGGGAGTAAGGGTAATAAACTGCGCGAGAGGCGGTATTATAGATGAAAAGGCGCTTGAGGAGGCGCTTGAATCGGGCAAAGTCGCCGGCGCCGCGCTGGACGTTTACGAGAAAGAGCCTCCTAGCGACAGCCCGCTTTTAAAACGGCCGAATGTCATAACGACGCCGCATCTGGGCGCTTCTACGGAAGAGGCGCAGGTGAATGTAGCAATTGACGTAGCCGAGGCCGTCAGAGACGCTATGCTTAATAAAGGCATAAGGAACGCGGTAAATGTGCCGTCAATCGATTCGGAAACTCTTAAGAATTTAAAACCGTATCTCAACCTTGCGGAAAAGATAGGATTGCTGCAGACCCAGCTCGCAGAAGGCCATATACATAAGGTAAAAGTGAAATATGTCGGCGACGTTACCGGGTATGATATTACGCCTATTACTATGGCCATTGTAAAGGGGCTTTTGTCTCCGATATTACAGGAGACGATAAATTACATGAACGCATTATTGATAGCGAAGACCAGGGGTATTGTGGTTTCGGAGTCCAAGACAACCGAAGTGATGGACTTCGCGAATGCCGTCGCCGTTACCGTAGAAACAAACAAGGGTAAAAACCTGGTAATGGGTAGCCTCTTTACAAAGACCGACCCCCGCATAATAAGGATAAATAATTTCTATGTGGACCTTGTGCCTGAGGGGCACCTCATTTATATCTCCAACCGGGATTTGCCCGGCGTAGTGGGAGAGATCGGCACGATCTTAGGTGAGAACGGCATAAATATCGCCGGCATGACATTCGGCCGTATAAAGCCGGGCGGCGACGCAATAACCGTACTTAATATAGACAGCGAACCCAAAAAAGACGTAGTGCAGAAACTACGCAAGGCAAAGAACGTAAACGACGTTAAAATAATGGAACTCTAAAAACGGAGCGAGGAGATGAAGAAGAGAAACGCAAGACAGATGAAATCGAGAAGCAAGGCCAGGAACGTCATAAAGATAATAGATGTCACCAACAGGGACGGCGTGCAGACATCCAGATTGGGATTATCCAAACTCGAGAAGACCATGCTGAATATATATTTAAACGAGATGGGCATATACCAGAGTGAGTTCGGCTTTCCCGTAACGCGTCACGAAACCAATTATTTGAACGCGAATCTCGAATTGGCGAAAAAAGGTGTCTTGAGGCCTATAGTATTGAGTGGGTGGGTAAGGGCAATAACGAAAGACGTTAATGTTGCCACCAAGCTCACAAAAGTGGAGCACCTTAACCTCTCTATTTCTACCTCAGAGCAGATGTTATACGGTAAATTCAGGGGGAAATTGTCAAAAGACGATATAATAGAGATGATGACGGACGCCGTAGATCTTGCCAGAAAGAAAGGGATAAAGACTATCGGCGTGAACGCAGAAGACGCTTCAAGGTCGGATATGAATTTTCTCATAAAATTTGCCCATAAGGCGAAAGCGCACGGGGCGGATAGGATAAGATACTGCGATACCCTTGGATACGACGACCCTTTTACTATATATAAGAGGGTGCGATTGCTGGCAAGCGAGATCGATCTTCCCATAGAACTGCATTGCCATAACGATTTAGGAATGGCTGTTGCTGTAAGCATTGCCGGCGCAAAAGCGGCCATAGACAGCGGTGTTGACGCTTATATAAATACAACTCTTAACGGCATGGGCGAAAGGGCCGGGAATGCCGACCTTGCGAGCGTGGTCCTCGCTATTAAATATTCGAGCGGTTTCGGCGACAGATATGCCCTGGACGAAAGGATAAAACTTTCGTATGCGTGGAAAATAGCCAAATTCGCCTCTTATGCGTTCAGGATACCTATACCTGTTAACCAGGTTGCTGTCGGGGCAAATGCCTTCGCACACGAGTCGGGCATACACGCCGATGGCGCGCTTAAAGACAGGAGAAATTACGAATTGTATGATTATGAGGAATTAGGCAGGGGAGAGCCCGAGATCATAGAAACCGGCAGGATGATTACAGCGGGAGAATATAGCGGCATAAAGGGCTTTCGAAATGTCTATGAAAGGCTTGAGATAAAATTTAAAAATGATAAAGAGGCCACTAATATCCTTGAGCTTGTCAGGCATGCTAATGTCCACACTCAAAAACCTCTTACGCACGATGAATTGCGCTTCATAGCAAAATATCCCGACGTTGCCAAAAAGATTTTTACAATGTCGCCTTAGATAAAGGTATATAGTATGCGGAAGGTGTTTTTGTTTTGGAGTATCATACTCTTTATTTTGATATCAGGTGCCGCTGCCGTTATATACGGCAAAATGCTTCTCAAAAGCGAGATAGAAAAAGAAGCGGAGATAATCAGGGAATTGGCTATGCGGGAAATGCGTAAGCCGCAGTCGGTTCCGGCGCTGCTGCCGGATACGGAGGTACCTGTTATTCCGGAAGAAAAGCCGCTCGATTAGTCGATGAAAGAGGTTATATGTCAAACATAATCTTAGTAGGCGCTCAGTGGGGGGATGAAGGAAAGGGCAAGATAATAGATATCCTTTCCGAAAAAGCCGACGTTATCATACGTTTTCAGGGAGGCAACAACGCCGGCCATACGGTCGTCACAGGGGAAGAGGAGTTCATTTTACATCTTATCCCTTCCGGCATATTACATAAAAATAAGGCCTGTGTAATAGGCAACGGCGTTGTCGTGGATCCCGAAGCGCTTCTCAATGAAATAGATGCCCTGAAAAAAAGAAGGATAGGTGTTGATGATTCCCTCATCATCAGCGACCAGGTGCATATAATATTTCCATATCATAAATTGCTTGACGAATTGCGGGAAAAGAAAAAAGGCAAGACGAAGATAGGCACTACAAAAAGAGGCATAGGGCCGTGTTACGCGGATAAAGTCTCCAGATGCGGCATCAGGTTGACCGAACTTTTAAACCCTCAGGAATTCAGGGAAAAGTTGAAATTCAATATAGATGAGAAAAACGCCATATTAAGTACGCTATACGGGCATAAGGGCTTTTCTTTGGACGAGATATACGAAAGATATATAGAGTACGGTAAAAAGTTGAAGAAGTACATCCAAAACACACCGTTATTTCTTAATACGGCGATAAGCAAGGATAAGTCGCTTCTTTTTGAGGGCGCCCAGGGGACGCTTTTGGATATAGACCACGGGACATATCCTTTTGTGACCTCGAGTAACGCAACGGCGGGAGGCGCCTGCGCAGGCAGCGGTATCAGCCCAATAAAGATAAACAGGATTATAGGCGTAGCGAAGGCATATACCACTAGAGTGGGAGAAGGACCGTTTCCGACCGAATTCGGCCCTGACCTGATGAAGAAAATACGTAAAAAGGGGAAGGAATTCGGCGCGACTACCGGAAGGCCCAGGCGGTGTGGATGGCTTGACGTCGCGATATTGAAACACGCCGTGATGATAAACGGCCTGACAGAGCTGGTCCTTACGAAATTGGACGTCCTCGACGATACCGACCCTATAAAGGTATGCGTTGCCTATAAATGCGGCGGCAAAGTCCTTAAAGATTTTCCGAGCAATATGGAAACGCTTGCCGAATGCAGGCCTGTTTACAAGGAACTGCCGGGTTGGAAAGAGGATACAAGCTCCGTGACGAAATATAGAGTCCTTCCCCTAAAGGCGAGGAAGTACATAGCGTATATTTCAAAATTTCTTAAGAAGAAAATACCGATGGTCTCGGTCGGCTCCGAACGCCGCCAGACACTTATAAGGGTGTAAAAATGGAAACGATTAATTTACTTTGGCTGGCGCCCGTAGCTTCTGTTTTGGCTCTTGCCTTTTGCGTGTTTCTCGTTTACAGGATATTGAAGGAACCGCGCGGCGATGCAGCCATGATAGAAATACAGGACGCTATTAAAGAAGGCGCACGGGCTTATATAAAACGCCAGTACGGCGTGGTCATCATATTTTTCGCTATAGTATTTTCGATATTATTTTTATTGGTCCGGAAGGGGTATCTGCCGATTTTTGTCCCGTTTGCTTTTTTAACGGGCGGCTTCTTTTCCGGCCTCGCCGGATATATCGGGATGAATGTCGCGACGAGGGCCAATGCCAGGACCGCTAACGGCGCCATAACAAGCTTAAACAAGGCGTTGAGGATCGCGTTTTCAGGCGGTTCCGTAACAGGCTTTTGCGTAGTCGGATTAGGGCTTCTCGATCTAAGCATATGGTTTTATGTCCTGAGCTTTTTCTACAAAGACGTGGAAATGGCGCACCGCATTCAGATGATAACGAGCACCATGCTTACGTTTGAGATGGGCGCGAGCTTAATGGCGCTCTTTGCCCGTGTAGGCGGAGGTATATTTACCAAGGCTGCCGACGTAGGAGCCGACCTTGTCGGAAAAATAGAAGCGGGGATACCTGAAGACGATCCGAGAAATCCCGCCGTAATAGCGGATAACGTGGGCGACAATGTCGGAGATGTAGCGGGTATGGGGGCGGACTTATACGAATCTTACGTCGGGACTATAGTGGCTACAATGGTCCTTGCAGTGGCCGCAGGCCTGGGCCTTGCCGGCGTGACAGTTACCATGTCAATAGCTGCCGTCGGCATTATCGCCAGCATCATAGGGACATTTTTTGTGCGGACGCGGGAGAAGGCGGACCAGAAAGAATTGCTCAGCGCCTTACGGAAAGGCATTTTTATTTCCGCAGGGTTAATTTATATAAGTTCCTATTTTGTAGTGAAATATGTTTTGGGGATGCAGCATATCGGGGTATATGGCTCAATAGCCTCCGGCCTGACCGCCGGGATTTTAATAGGGCTGTCTACCGAGTATTTTACGTCGGATAATTATGGACCCGCCAGGAAAGTGGCGGAATCCGCCGAGACAGGGCCTGCCACGGTTGTAATAAGAGGCATGTCTTACGGCATGCTTTCGACTGCGATCCCTGTCCTTGTCGTGGGAGGGGCGATCCTATCGAGTTACTTTCTGGCAGGCGGCGCCGGTAATTTTAACGCCGGCCTTTACGGAATCGGCATAGCTTCGGTAGGGATGCTGAGCACGCTGGGCATAACTCTTGCCACGGATGCGTACGGGCCCATTGCTGATAATGCAGGCGGTATAGCCGAGATGTCAAAACAGAAGCCGTATGTCAGGGAAAGGCTTGATGCGCTTGATGCGCTTGGGAACACAACGGCTGCCACGGGCAAAGGCTTTGCGATAGGTTCTGCCGCGCTTACGGCGCTTGCTTTGATCGCCGCCTATAAGGAAGAGATCTTTCATTTGGGAAAGGAATTAACACATAGCCTTCTTGACCCCCGTGTTATGGTAGGCCTCTTTATCGGCGGGATGCTGCCGTTTCTATTTTCATCGCTGACTATGAGAGCGGTGGGTAAAGCGGCTTCTTCTATAGTACTTGAGGTGAGAAGGCAGTTCAGGGAGATAAAGGGGCTTATGGACGGAAGCGCCAAACCCGATTATGCCAAGTGCGTAAAGATATGTACCATTGCCGCACAAAAGGAGATGCTGGTCCCTTCGTTTTTAGCCATTCTCAGCCCTATCATAATAGGGCTGCTCCTCGGAGTCGAGGCCGTAGTCGGCCTTCTGGTGGGTGCTTTAACGTGTGGTTTTGTAATGGCTATTATGATGGCTAATGCCGGCGGGGTGTGGGATAACGCGAAAAAATATGTCGAAAAAGGGGCTTTCGGCGGCAAGGGTTCGCCGCAGCATAAAGCGCTCATAGTAGGCGACACTATCGGAGACCCCTTCAAAGACACATCCGGCCCGAGTTTAAATATATTGATAAAACTTATGAGCATGGTCTCCGTTGTCTTCGCTTCATTTGTGCTCGCAAACTCATTAATAAAATAGCCAATGGCCGGCAAGGCCTTAACCCGAATAAAAAAGGGGGTATCTTATGAGAGAAAGCATAATAAAGCTGTTTGTGGTGATCATAAGTGTGTCTTTAGTAGGCGCCATCACCGGATGTTCCGTTAAGTTCTATAGGGGGCACCCGGAAGACCTTGACAAAATAAGCGAATTAAGCAGCAGGGTCAGTGAACTTGAGGAGGCAAAGGCGCTTCTTGAGAGGCGGCTAAAGGACGAGATACGCGACAAACAGGTCAAGCTCGATATCACAAAACGCGGGCTTGTGATAACATTTGTGGACGAGGTCCTGTTTGATTCCGGCAAGGCCAAATTAAAAGATAAGGCGCGCCCCGTATTGGATAAGGTTGTAAGCGTAATAAAGGAAAAGGTGGCTGATAGAAATATAGGGATAGAAGGCCATACGGATAATCAACCTATAAAATATTCCAGCTGGAAATCCAATTGGGAGTTGTCGGCGGCACGGGCCACGACGGTCTTACATTATCTTGAAAATACCGGTCTAGACCCGGGAAAGCTACAGGCGACAGGTTTCGGGGAATACGGGCCTGTTGCGTCAAACGACACAGCCGAAGGAAGACAGCAGAACAGGCGCGTCGAAATAGTTATATTGCCGGCAAAAGAGCTCGGCAAGGTTCCTTACGGCGAGCAACCGGAAATCAAATAATGTCGATATTCACCCTGTTGTTTCAAATATTAATCAATAGGGGACGTTTCACTTTGTCCTAACTACTTATGCGGCAATAAGTTACAAGTGGCCGTTTTCCAATTTTACAACCTTGGATTTTGCGTGATTGTAAAAAATGGAAATCATCTTCTCCTAACTAATTGATCTATAAGTAGTTGCGGTAAAGTGAAACGTCCCCTCTTAAATACTTTGGGGGTGAAAATCCCCCCTTGTATTTTTAGAGGAGTAAAATAGATGAAGGACGTCCCCAGGCATGTAGCTATAATAATGGACGGCACTAGGCGTTGGGCGAGAAAAAAAGGCCTTCCTGCCGTAGTCGGGCATAGAGAAGGCGTAAAGTCCATAGAGAGGATTTTGAAAGCCGCCGACGAGATAGGGGTGAAAATACTGACGTTATACACATTCAGCACGGAGAATTGGAAAAGGCCGAAGAAGGAAGTAGGCCTCATTATGAAGCTGCTCGAATATTACCTCGATAATGAATATAAAAAACTGGCCGATAACAACATCAGGTTGACGACGATCGGTAATCTGGACAAATTCACCCCGGGCCTGCAAAAAAAAATAGAAAAGGTAAAAAAGCTTACTGAGAAAAATTCCGGCCTCACACTGAATTTAGCCCTTAATTACGGGGCCAGAGATGAATTGGTTAATGCCGCACGCAGGATAGCGGAAGATGTAAAGGCCGGAAGGATAAAAACAAGCGATGTGTCCGAAGAACTTTTTTCGAAATATCTGTATACAAGCGCCTTTCCCGATCCGGAATTGCTTATACGCACCGGCGGCGAGTATCGCGTGAGCAATTTTTTATTATGGCAGATCTCCTATTCCGAACTTTACATAACAAAAAAATTCTGGCCTGATTTCGGCAAAAGAGACCTTGAAGAGGCTATCAGCGCTTATAACAAGAGAGAACGGAGGGTCGGGGGCTAAAATGCTGAGAGATAGAATAATAAGTTCCGTCATTCTTATTGCTTTAGCATTACTCGTTATTTTTTTCTTTCCCAACTGGGTGTTTTGCGCCGTTGTCGTATTTTTTACAGGGATGGCGCTGTATGAATTTTATTCCATGGTCGAGCGGAAGAATATCAGGATATATAAGTACTTCGGTACATTACTCGGCATCCTTGTTCCTATTGTTACGTATCTTGAATATAACATGAAGACAGAAGGCATGGTGCCTTTTTCCCTGGCCCTATTCACGGTATTTATATTCGCCAGACAATTTGCGAAAAAGGATGACGCTAATATCCTGGCGTCAAGTTCCATAACCCTTTTCGGGATACTTTATATAAGCTGGTTTTTCAGTTTTATAATTAAATTGAAATATCTGCCGAACGGCGCTAATCTCGTTTTGTTTCTTATTATACTTACCGAAGGAGGGGATATGGGCGCCTATTTGATCGGGAGCAGGATAGGGAAACACCTGCTCATCCCCCGTATCAGCCCTAAGAAGACGGTAGAAGGCACAATAGGCGGATTTCTTTTAACGTTGGTCCTGGCTGTATTGAGCAAGCCGCTCGTACCGGAATTTTCTTACTGGCAGGTCCTGGTAGCAGCGATTTTAATCGGCACGGTTACCCCTATCGGCGATCTTGTCGAATCGTTGTTTAAGAGGGACTGCGGCATAAAAGATTCAGGGGCCAACCTGCCGGGCTTAGGCGGTTTTTTAGATATGCTCGATAGTCTTTTACTCACTTCGCCTATGCTATATTTTTACGTAACAACCTTTTGCAACATTAGATAACAAGCCGGTCATATGAAGAAGAAAAAGATATGTATCCTGGGTTCAACGGGTTCAATAGGCAGAAACGCGCTTAAGGTGATATCCGATTTAAGCGATAGATTTGAGGTAAGCGGCCTTTCGGCGCAGTCGAATTCCTCGCTATTAATCAAACAGGCAAATAGGTTCAGGCCCAAAGCCGTAGCAATAGGCGAGGAAGCAAGAGTGGGCGAGTTGCGCAAAGGGATAAAAGGAAAGATCCACATCTACGGAGGAGAAAAGGGGATAGAAGAGATCGCGCGGCAGGAAGAAGCCGATACTATCCTTATAGCGATCAGCGGAAGCGCCTCTATCGGGCCAACGTATTCAGCTGTATCCTCCGGAAAGGATATAGCCCTTGCCTCAAAAGAGGCACTGGTAAGCGCGGGACATATTATTACAAGAGAGGCGAAGAGGAAAAAATCTACGATTATACCCGTTGACAGCGAACATAGCGCCGTGTTCCAGTGCCTGAGGGGCGCCGAGATATCTAAGCCGAACAGATTGTATATTACCGCTTCCGGCGGCCCCCTTCTGAAAATACCAAAGCGTTCTTTCGGGAACCTATCCCGGAAAGTGGTCCTGAAGCACCCGAAGTGGAAGATGGGCAAGAAGATATCCGTGGACTCGGCCACGATGATGAACAAAGGCCTTGAAATAATCGAGGCAAAGTGGCTTTTCGGTATAGACGTCGATAAGATAAAGATACTTATTCATCCGGAGGCGATCGTCCATTCGATGGTAGAATTTGTGGACGGCTCAGTGCTTGCGCAATTGGGCATAACCGATATGCGCCTTCCGATCCAATACGCACTTAGTTATCCTGAGCGGTATAGAAGTATGCTGAAGCCGCTAGACCTGACAAATACGCAGGGGCTCACGTTTGACAAACCCGATATTGATAAATTTCCCTCCCTGAGATTGGCGTATAAGGCGGCAAAAAGAGGGGGGAGTGCACCCTGCGTTTTAAACAGTTCAAACGAAATGGCTGTCAGGGCATTTTTGCGCGGCAGTATAAGGTTCACGGACATACCTTTAATTATAGAGAAGGTTTTATCGCAGCATAGAAGAATAGAATTTCCGTCATTGGAAGAAATAAGAAAAATAGAAGAGTGGGTAAAAGAGAAAGTTGAGGCGTTTTGCTTATTTCGGTCATAGCTGTTATAGTAGTGTTAAGCACAGTGATACTCTCCCATGAGCTGGGCCATTTTTTAATGGCCAAGAAAATGGGCGTGAAGGTGGAGGCCTTTTCTTTAGGTTTCGGCCCTAAATTATGGTCCGTTAAAAGAGGCGATACGGAATACAGGATATGTTCGGTTCCTTTCGGCGGCTATGTAAAGATGGCCGGCGAAGAGCCGGGCCGGGAGGGTACAGGCGCGGATTGGGAGTTTAGCTCAAAACCGGTTGCAAAGAGGTTCGGCATAGTCGCCGCAGGTTCCGCCA
>JAUWWU010000131.1 GCA_030616695.1 Candidatus Omnitrophota bacterium
ATGCGAAAAAAGTAACCATGAAAAACGGCAGGTCGGCACTTAAGGGGTGCTGTCCTCAGTGCGGACCAGGGAGGTATAGAATATTGGGGAACAAATAAAGCAGGCATTGAGAGAGATTTCTTCCAAGAAGAAGATTGAACTAATCGCAAAAGCCGCTTTGGCAAAAAAGGCCAAAGATGTTGTACTGATAGACCTGCGAAAGGTATCGTCTATCTGCGATTATTTTATTGTAGCGAGCGGCGAATCAACTACGCAGATCGCCGCCATCGCAGACAATATAGAAAAAGAACTTACAAACCACAAATGTAAAATTTGGCATAGAGAGGGAAAGCCGGAAGCCCTTTGGATCTTGTTGGATTATGGCGATATTGTCGTCCATGTTTTCTACAAGGAGACAAGGGGTTTTTATAATTTAGAGAAGCTGTGGCATGACGCCCCGATCAAGTCCTTAAAAGAGTCGTTCTTTCGTAAGGAACCGCGAAAGAAGCCGCGGCGCTCACGGAAAAGAAAAACGACAAAAGCGACAGAAAATGGTCTTTAAGGTATTCGAAAAAAATCTAAGAACACTTATCGCCGGGTGCGTAAAAGAGGTGACTCCCAATATAGCTAGGGAAGACGCCCTTGAGATCGGGCTGGAGGCGCCCAAAGATAAAAGCCACGGCGATATTGCGACAAATGCCGCTTTGAAGCTTTCCGGTCGGGCAAAAAAGGCGCCGATGGAATACGCGGCGCTGCTCGCCGAACGGATAAATCAGAGACTCACCGACTCCCGGCTTAAGACTGAAATCGACAGGGCAGAGGCAAAACGGCCGGGATTTATAAATTTCTGGTTTTCCGAAAGGAGGCTTTTTGAGACGCTCGAAGATATTGCGAAAAAAAAGGTGCGGTATGGCAGCCTTGATATAGGGAATAAGAAAAAGGTAAACATTGAATTTGTCAGCGCAAATCCGACCGGCCCTTTGACAATAGCCCACGGCCGCCAGGCAGCTTTCGGCGACGCCCTGGCAAATATTTTAAAATTTGCCGGCTATGGCGTAACGCGCGAATATTACCTGAACGACGAAGGAAACCAGATCGATCTATTGGGCAGGTCCATTCGGGCGAGGTATTTGGAATTATGCGGCCTGGACTCTGAATTCCCCGACGGCGGTTATAAAGGGGCCTACATAGCGGAGATGGCGAAGGCCGCTAAGGCAAAATACGGGGAGCGGTTTGTAAGGCGCGAGTCCCCGGAGTTTTTTGCTACCTTCGGCTGCAACTGGATGGTAAACGATATAAAAGAGGACCTCCGGAATTTTAACGTCACTTTCGACGTATGGTATAGCCAGAAAAGGCTGAACAAGTCCGGCAAGATAAAAAATGCCCTCAAGTTTTTATCACGAAAAAAGCTCCTTTACGAAAAAGGCGGCGCCACGTGGTTTAAATCCTCCAAGTTCGGAGACGATAAAGACAGGGTAGTCGTAAAAAGCACCGGCGAATATACGTATCTCGCGCCCGACGTCGCCTACCATATGTATAAGTTCAAAAGAGGGTTCGAGATCCTTATTGACAGCTGGGGGCCGGACCATCACGGTTACATAGGGCGGATAAAAGCCGCCGTGAAGGCCTTTGGCCGCAAAAAGGCGGTCCTCGAGACCCTCATTGTCCAACTCTCTACCTTATATAAAGACGGGAAAGCCGTGCAGATCTCTACAAGGGCAGGCGAGTTTATTACCCTTCGCGATTTGGTCAAAGATGTAGGGCGGGACGTTGCGCGCTTTTTCTTTTTGACGCGGAAGAGGGATTCGCACCTCGATTTTGACTTAGCCCTGGCAAAGAAACATTCCATGGACAATCCCGTATATTATATCCAGTACGCCCACGCCCGGATTTGCAGCATGCTTAAATACAGCCGGGAGAAGAAAAAGGGCCCCGTCAAGGCTTCTCTGCATAGAAGGCATCTTAAGGGGCAGGACGAAACAGATATCATGAAGCTTCTCGGCCGGTTTCCTCTTGTTATAGAATTATGCGCGAGGAGCTTAGAAGTCTTTCCTCTCATATCATACCTCGAAGAAACGGCATCGGCTTTCCATAGTTATTACGATAAATACCGGATTATTACGGATGATGCCTCTCTGACGGAAGGCAGGCTTTTTCTCTGCCTGGCAATCCGCACTGTGCTTGCCAACGGACTGAGATTACTCGGCGTCGCCAGCCCGAAAAGCATGTAGTTAATTAGGCACTGCCCCTGTTTCCCTTTTTAAATAAAGCTATTGCATAAGGATGCGATGTGTTTGAGTCCATCAAAGTATATAAAGGCGAAAAATTGAATACAGAGGAATTCTTTACGGCCCTTTACCAGTATGGTTACGAACGCGTCGGCCGCCTTTCCGGCATAGGCGATTTTGACCGGCGCGGCGAGGTAATATCGATATTTCCCGTTACTTTCAATGACCCTGTCCGCCTCGAATTAAAGGGTGACATCATAGAAAAGATAAGTAGCTACGACTTGCAAAGCGGCCGGATGCTCGAAGAACATAATATCGCGATAATACTTCCCATCAAGGGGGTGTATAGGAAAAAGATAAAGGCATTGTCCGCAAAATTTTCGCAGCGCTCCCCCATAGACAGTTTCGTGGATATCGAGCCTAACGACAGGGTGGTCCACATCGACCACGGCATAGGTGTTTACAGGGGCATCGAAAGGCATAAAGTCGAAGGCAGGATCGTCGACCACATCGTTATCGAATACGCAGACGGCGATAAGCTGCACCTGCCGTTTTCAGACCTGAATCTTATACAGAAATACATCGGTTTTGAAAAAAGGCCTAAGATCCACAGGCTCGGCGGCAAGATATGGAAAAAGACCAAGAGTATGGCGCAAAGAGGCATCAATAATTTCGCCATGGAACTGCTGGAGTTTACTGCCAAAAGGGAGGCCATGAAAGGCTTCAGGTTTTCTCCCGACACCGACTGGCAGAGAGAGCTGGAAGAGAATTTTCCGTACGAGGAGACGCCGGACCAAAAAAGGTCGAGCGCCGAAACAAAAAAAGACATGGAATTACCTGTGCCTATGGACAGGCTGATCTGCGGGGACGTAGGTTACGGCAAGACGGAAGTCGCGATCCGTGCGGCATTTAAAGCGGTCATGGACAATAAGCAAGTGGCCATCCTCGTGCCGAC
>JAUWWU010000100.1 GCA_030616695.1 Candidatus Omnitrophota bacterium
AATAAAATACCTCAATGAGCTTGAAAAGATATCAAAAAAAGAGCTCGTTAAGGAAAGATACGAAAAGTTCAGAAAGATAGGCATATTCGAAGAAGGCGATAAGTCCGATGGCTGATGCGGAGGATATCAAAAAAAAGATTGAAATCCCGAGCGAGATAAAGTATATTAAGAAGATGAGCAGGGAGATCCTGGGCCATCTGGAGCGCCTGGGGATAGAAGAGTCCATTCGGTTTGATATCAGGCTTGCCGTTGAAGAAGCCGTTAAAAATAGTATAGAGCACGGCCCTCCTCAAGGCCAAAGCCTGCCCGTCAAGGTTTTCTACGCCATACAGAGAGACAAAATAGAGATAAGCGTTGAGGACAGAGGCGAGGGATTCGATATGAAAAAAGTCCCTGACCCCAGGACAAAAGATAATATCATGAGAGGCGACGGAAGAGGGGTCTTTTTGATACATAAATTGATGGATAAGGTGGCATACAATAAAAAAGGGAACAAGGTCACAATGACCAAATTCTTTAAGGGTCTATCGGGGAGGGTGTAATGCCGATTAATATCGAAGAAAAAGACGGTGTAAAGGTTTGCTACGCAGAAGGCGATATAGACATAAACAGCTCGCCTCAGGTAAAAAAGGTATTTGATAAGGTTGTGCAGGCAAAGAGCGGGAAGGTCCTTATAAATATGAAGGGGGTCGGCTATATAGATTCATCCGGCCTCGCCACTTTTGTAGAGGTATTGAAGAACTTCAGGGCCTATGGCGGCAAGTTGAAACTCTGCAATCTATCAAGTAAGGTAAAAAGCCTGTTTGAGATTACGAAGCTCGAGAAACTGTTTGACATATCGGATACCGAAGAGGAAGCTATCAAAGCGTTCTGAAAGGCGTTTTAATAATGAAGAAGCTACTTGAGAATATAGGCGGCACCGTTATAACGACATTCCGGCAGATCATAGACGTCTCGAGGCTTCTTGTTGAGACCGTATACTGGCTCTTTGTGGGCCCCTTCAAGAAAAAGCCCGTAAAGCGCGACAGCATCTTTGAGCAGATGCTTTTCATGGGCGTTAAGTCGCTTATTATCGTCGTCTTTGTGGCGTTATTTACGGGGATCGTAATAGCCATGCAGACCGCGCCTCAATTGGCGTCATTGGGCGCCGTTATATACGTGGCGGGCCTTGTGGCGGTCTCCCTTACAAGGGAATTAGCGCCGGTGCTTACGGGATTGGTCATTGCCGGCAGGGTCGGGGCGGCGATAACCGCGGAACTCGGCACCATGAAAGTCACCGAACAGGTCGAGGCCCTTGAGACCATGGCGCTGAACCCCGTACGGTTTTTAGTAGTGCCCCGTTTTCTCGCCCTGATAATAATGCTCCCCTGCCTTACGATACTGGCTGACGCGGTCGGCATCTTCGGCGGTTACCTTATAGGGGTATTTAACCTGAATATAAATTCAGGGCTATACATAGATACTACTTTTAGATTTCTCACCACCAAAGACGTTATGACCGGAGTCCTCAAAAGTTTTGTCTTCGGCGCTGTTATCGCCCTTATAGGATGCTATCAGGGGCTTAATACGCGAGGCGGCGCCGAGGGGGTAGGAAAGGCGACGACGACCAGCATAGTCACAAGTTTTATCCTTATCATACTGTCCGATTGCGTACTTACGGCCATATTCTTCTTCTCCGATATATAAATCGAGGGAAAGGCAATGGAAGAAAAAGAAGTTATAATCGAGGTAAAGGACATATATAAGAAATTCGGCAACCGGCAGATACTCTCCGGCGTGAATCTGAAGGTCTATAAAGGGGAGACCATGGTCATAATGGGCGGCTCGGGCTGCGGCAAAAGCACGCTCCTGCGCCATATGGTAGGCACCGTAAAGCCCGATTCGGGAAGCGTGTATATGAGGGGGCAGAATATGGCGGAGCTCGACGAGAACGGCCTGGACGCCCTCAGGAAGAAATTCGGCATATTATTTCAGTCAGGCGCGCTTTTTGATTCACTGACCGTTAAAGAAAACCTCTGCATGGCCTTAAGAGAACACGCCAAGCTCGACGAGAATATAATAAGCATCATGGTCAAGATGAAGCTGGAGCTTGTGGGCCTGAGGGGTTTTGAGGCCCTTATGCCGTCTCAGCTTTCCGGCGGGATGAAAAAAAGGGTGGGCCTTGCCAGGGCGATAGCCATGGACCCCGAAATAGTTTTTTATGACGAACCGACGACCGGACTCGATCCGATCATGGCAGGTGTTATAGATAAACTGATTTTAGACCTGAGCAAGAAATTATCCATAACCAGTGTTGCCGTTACCCACGATATGAACAGCGTCTTCCGAATAGCGGACAGGATAGCGATGCTGCACGAAGGCAGGATATTACAGGTAGGGACCCAGGAAGAGATCAAAAATACGACAAACCCTATGGTCAAACAGTTTATCGAGGGCCAGCCCGAGGGCCCGGTCAACTTTTTCATGAGTAAAGAGGACTATCTGGAGGAACTTATTAAATAAGAAGGAAGGTGTATAATGGCTAAAAGGAGCATAACGAACGAATTGAAAGTGGGCGTGCTGGTGGTAGTGTGCATACTTGTCCTGGCCGGATTTCTCTACAAGACCGGCAGTTTCGATTTTAAGAAAGAGGGCTATGAGGTGAAGGTCTTGTTTAACGTCGTCTCCGGCGTGCAAAGGAATGCGCCGGTCCGTTTGGCAGGCGTCGAGATAGGCCAGGTCAAAGATATAGAGCTCTCCTACGCTAACGGCACGAAAGTAGCAGTTACCCTATGGCTGGGAGAGGGCGCCAAGCTGAGGAAGGATTCAAAGGCCTATATAACGGCCCTAGGGCTTATGGGAGAAAAATATATAGAGGTCTCGCCCGGCTCGGAAAACGCGCCGTATTTAAAGACCGGAGAGACGATAAGCGGGGAAGACCCGCTTGAGTTTGATGCTTTGGCCAGAAAAGGGGAGAATATCGCTGAGGCGCTTGAAGAGACGCTCGCAAATATAAAGGCCCTTGCCCAGAACAGCAACGCGGTAGTCACCGACAATAAAGATAAGATAGACGCGATATTTGAAAACCTTGAGCAGACAACAGCGAACTTTAAGGAATTCTCAGAGGACATAAAGCGCAATCCCTGGAAGCTCATGAGCAAAGGAAAATAGGAGACGAAAGGAAAATAGGAGACGTTTTCCAAGCCAAAGCGGAAGCTGTCCCCGCGCCAAAGCGGAAAGTGTACCCCGTATAATGCAGAATGCCCACACATGCCCCCATTGCGGAAATCCCATATATGACGAAGAAGCCCTCCTCTGCCTCTACTGCGGAAACAGCCTAAAGCGAAAAATCGGCTTTATGGGGAAGATAAGGCATATCTCACCCCAAATGGTTTTGATTTTTGTCATAGGACTGATTATTTTCTCTTTCATTATGCTAATTATAAGGTGATTTGACAAATTATGCCTGATATGGTATATTTTGTTTCTATGGGGCTGTAGCTCAGCTGGGAGAGCGCGTGCATGGCATGCATGAGGCCAGGGGTTCGATCCCCCTCAGCTCCACCAGCACTTTTACATAGCAATGGAGAGGCGGGATCGAAGTGAGGCCGCGATGAGTATGAGCATTCGAAGGATTACCTTTTACAAGTCTCTTAAAATCGCATATAACCTTGCAAATTTTCTTTCCTTCGTATATATTTTTATTGATCAGCCTATATTTATAAGGATAAGTTTATGAATAAAAAAGCCTTCGTCCTAATCGAACTTCTCGTTGTTATAGCCATTATAGGGATATTAGGAGCTTTTCTGGTGCCTGCTTTAGGCAGAGCAAGAGAAGGGGCAAGACGAGCCCAGTGCGCCAATAACCTGAGGCAGATCGGCATAGCGTGGTATCTTTACCTCGATGACCACAATGAAAAATTTCCGGATTCTGGCGAGAACCTCCCATATGAGTGTCAAGCAATGACGTTTGGAGGCAAAGCCAGAAGGACTGGTACGGGGTTCATGCAGTACGCTAAAGTCAGGCCTCTTAATCCATACCTTGATATAGATGTAAGCAAAGATCAGGACGAGGTTGAAAAAGATCCCGGGCTTGAAGTATTTCATTGCCCGAGCGACGTAAAGTATATAGATGTTGGCGCCGACGACCGGTATCGGATTTTTGATTGGTATGGAACTTCATATGCTACAAGTCGTCATTTTCTGGGTATTAGGCTTTCTTCGGTTGTGGCCCCCTTTTCTAAACTGCTGTTAGTAACAGATCTAGGTAATACTCCATTCCATGGAAAGAATGAAACTGGAAAGAGAAAGAAGAATATTCTTTTTTTGGACGGACATGTCAGGATGCACGATCCCGATAGTGATTACATCGCCAACAATAAAAATATTATTTCATATCCGGTATATCTTTATCCAACTGTCCCCGAAACTACAGAATGATGTTAGA
>JAUWWU010000018.1 GCA_030616695.1 Candidatus Omnitrophota bacterium
GGCTGCTGTTACGGCATACCGACATATTTGCCGGTCGGGATACGGTTGGAAGGCCATCCCCAGCGCCTTCATCCCACACAGCTTTACATGTCCCTTTTTTTATTCATAGCTTTCCTTGTCCTTAAAAAGATTTACCGGAAGAAGCGGTCCGAAGGGACTGTCTTCTTTTCCTATCTCATGATCTTTTCGCTCGGGCGTTTTTTCATAGATTTTCTGAGGGGGGACCTGAATACGGTTTTTCTCGACCTGAAGACCTCACAGCTTATTTCTATCGGAGTATTTTTTACCGCACTGATCTTTCTGCGCATACGAAGATACTTAGCTAAGTAATGTTGATATTTCCGCCGATAAAATGCGGAGTGCTGAACTTTTGTGTTTGCTTCCGCTTGTCGCTCGCTCCGATTAGGCATCTCCGCTTCGCTGTGCTAAAATTTCCGATGTCTGGAACGCCGTAGAGGTATCGAAAATTTTAGACAGTCGCTCCAGCAATACACAAAAAGTTCAACACTAAAGCAATGCCTATCTGATTCGTATAAAATAACTAAAACACCTATGGTAGAAAGTAATGTTGATATTCGACGAGCGACATACAAAATTTAGCCTTGAATGAGCGAAAAAAACGGTTTATAAAAGGGCAAAATCTGTCCGCGGGCCTAATACGTAGGTGCGGTCCCACGAAGCGGGATGAGGGGGTATGGTAATGCCCCCGAGTTATTTTGCCCCCGATTTTTCGTGAAATGAGAGGCGTTAAGAAGTTTGTGGAGCGAGTGAATATCAACATTACTCAAACGAGGAATATGGAAAAACATACATTCACAGTCGATGACGGAAACGCGGGCATAAGGCTGGATCTGTATCTGGTCGGGCGCTTCCCGAAGACTCTTTCGAGGACGTATATTCAGAAACTCATACGGCAGAACAATGTCCTTGTCAACGGAGCGCCGCGAAAAAGCCATTACAAAATAGAAGCGGGCGATTTTATCGAAGCGGAGATCCCTAAGCCGCAAAAACCCGCCGTAAAGGCCGAAAATATACCCCTGCACATTATCTTCGAAGACGAACGCCTGCTTATAGTGGATAAATCCGCCGGCATGGTTGCGCACCCTGCCCCCGGGAATTATTCGGGCACCCTTGTCAACGCACTATTGCATCATACGGACAGGCTTTCCGCGTCTAATGCGGGAAGGCCGGGCATCGTGCACAGGCTGGATAAGGATACCTCCGGATTGCTGGTAGTTGCAAAGGATGAAGCAGCGCATTCCTTTCTGGCAAGGCAGTTTAACAAAAGAACCGCCGACAAGCGCTACCTGGCCGTTGTGGAAGGGGTGGTGCAGCTTGACACCGGAGTCATTTCATATCCGATCGGCCGCCATCCCCGCGACAGAAAGCGGATGTCGGTAAAATTCTCGGATGCGAAAAACGCCGTAACGCGCTATAAAGTCCTGGAGAGGTTTACCGATAAGACATTGGTGGAAATAAAACCCGAGACCGGCCGGACGCATCAGATAAGGGTTCACATGGCTTATATAGGCCATCCCGTTGTGTGCGACAAGACATACGGTTCCAGAAAAACGTCCGCTCCCATCATCCGGCAGGCGCTTCATGCGGCGGAGATCGCCTTTCGCCATCCGACGACAAAAAAGGTCACACGGTTCAGATCTCCGCTGCCCGAGGACATGAAAGAATTAATCGAGAAATTAAAAAATAAAAGCTAAATAAGTTGCATTTTTATAAGCATATGATATAATTAGAAAAGTGGATCAAGGTTTTTCGGGCGGGGGCGTATGTTAAATATAACTAATATATCAGGCATATTTAAGGAGATGAAGCACACTACTATAATCTTTATAGCAGTTATTATTGTTCTTACCGTATTTACGCTGGTGCTGTATAGCGGCTTCAAAAAGGAAATGGCCGAGAAGGCCACTCTTCAAAGCAAGCTTGCAGAGATAATGAAGGAAAGAAAGCAGCTATCGGAGGAGGTAGAAGACCTGAAGGTGATAAAGAACGACCTTGAGCTTAAAGCGGGCGAGCTCGAGACGCAGGCCAGGTTGATCAGCGAAAATTACGAGAGAGAGAAATCTCAAAATGATGCGATAAGGGCGGAACTTAAGGAGAAAACAGAGAAATACGGGGGTATCGAGTCCAGGCTTGAGGCCGTTGCGAGCGAAAAAGATATGCTCCAAGAGCTGCTCGACGCTGAGAAAGTGAAGTATAGCAAACTGAAAGAAAGCGTTGACAGGCTTATTGAAGTAAAAGATGTGCTCGAGGATAAAGTCCGCGACATTATAAACAAGCAGGGCATCGAGCTGGAACGCATAGTCGTAAAGGCCGAAGGGGAACTTGAAGGAAAGGTGCTCGTAGTTAACAGGGAATACAATTTTATTGTCGTAGATATGGGGGTAAAGGATGATGTCGGGCTGGGCGATTTTTTGACGGTGTTCAGGAGCGGAAAGTATTTAGGCGAGGCCCAGATCGAAAAGATCTACGATACAATGTCTGCCGCCACGATTGTAAAGGAGAACAAGCCTAAGGCCATCATGGTCGACGACAATGTGATTATGCGGGGAAATTGATCGGGGACAATCGATAAGCGGTATCCGTCCCTATTTTATTATTTTACGGCCGGGGGCATCGAGTTGCGTCCCGGCCATTTTAATTGATATTGCCGGAGGAGCGGGGATCGTCGTGAAAAAGGTATCAAAAAAAATAAGGCCGGCCCAAAGACAGGAAGGCACAATATTCCTTCCGGGCGACAAATCCATTTCACATAGAGCGGCCATGATAGGCTCTATCGCGGAAGGCAGGAGCCGGATCAAAAATTTTCTTAAGGCCGAGGATTGCCTTGCCACAATAGAGGCCTTTAAGAAGATGGGCGTGTCCGTAGAGCTCAAAGGCGATATCCTTATAGTCAACGGCGCGGGCCTGAGAAAGCTAAAGCGGCCGCCTTCTTCCATCTATCTGGGAAATTCCGGCACGTCCATGAGATTGCTACTGGGTATTCTGGCGGGCCAGGATTTTGAAAGCATACTGACCGGCGACGCATCTTTAAGCAAAAGGCCGATGAAGAGGGTTACGGCGCCGCTTAGGCAGATGGGTGCCGATATCCGGGGTAAAGATGACGCAAATTTTGCACCATTGACTATCCGCGGAGGAAGGTTGCGCGCTATCGACTATGTATCGCCGATAGCCAGCGCGCAGGTAAAATCATCTATTCTTTTTGCGGGCCTTTATGCCGACGGCGTCACTTCCGTAGAGGAACCGTTTAGATCCCGCGACCATACCGAAAGGATGCTGGCGCTCTTCGGTGCCGATATATCCGTGGATAAGCTTAAGGTTCGGGCAAAAGGGGCGGACCGTCTTAAGGGGAAAGATATAGATATCCCCGGCGATATATCAAGCGGGTCTTTTTTTATAGTCGTGGCTCTACTCCTTCGCGATTCAGAGGTAATTATCCGCAACGTTGGTTTTAATAATACCCGGACAGGTTTTATCAATATCTTAAAGAGCATGGGTGCCAGGATAGAGGCGGGCAATATGCGCGATGACTGGGAGCCGGTGTGCGATTTGACTGTCCGGTCAAGCATGCTCAAAGGCACAACCGTTGAAAAATCAGAGATACCGGCGGCCATCGATGAGCTGCCTTTATTGATGGTGGCGTCGGTATTTGCGGAAGGACGCACCGTTATAAAGGGGGCGGGCGAACTGAGAGTCAAGGAGACCGACCGGATAAATTCCATGCTGTATAATCTTGGCACTAAAATGGGCGGCAAGATCAGCTGCGAAGGCGACGATGTAGTAATAGAAGGCACGGGCACTCTTCGCGGGGCAGCCGGATTGGCAAGTTCCGGCGACCATAGGACAGCTATGGCAGTTGCCGTAGCCGCGATGCTATCTTCCGGCGATAGCGTCATCGATGATATAACTTGCATAGCCACTTCTTTTCCCGGTTTTTTTGATATACTGGAATCTATCTCTATATATTAATTATATTAAAACATTGACACTATTAAGATGATTTGATATAATTACTCCATTACCTGCGGAAGGAAGCCTTCCACTTTGAAATGGAAAAGGGAGACGGTATGAAAGAGAAGATCAAAAAATTTTTCGATATTCTGGTCAGGATTTTTAATTATCTGCTCGCGTTCTTTTCGAACGATATGGGAATCGATTTGGGGACCGCTACCACCCTGGTATATGTCAAAAAGCAGGGTATTGTTTTGTGCGAGCCCTCCGTCGTCGCCATACAAAAAGGCACTTCAAATGTTTTGGCGGTCGGCGAGGAAGCCAAGAGGATGTTAGGCCGTACTCCGGGCAACATTGTGGCGATAAGGCCGATGAGGGACGGCGTTATAGCTGATTTCGAAATAACGGAAAGCATGCTGCGGTATTTTATCAAAAAGGCCCACAATTCAAGAAAATTTTTTGTCAGGCCGAGAATGGTTATCGCCATACCCTCGGGTATCACGGAAGTGGAAAAGAGGGCCGTCAAGGATTCCGCCCTGCACGCGGGCGCCCGGGAAGTCCATATGGTTGAAGAGCCGGTAGCTGCCGCGATCGGCACGGGGCTTCCGATTCAGGAGCCGGCCGGCAATATGATCATAGATGTCGGCGGCGGCACTACGGAGATTGCCCTGATCTCTCTTGCGGGGATCGTTTTTTCGAGAAGCATACGGATCGGCGGAGATGAGATGGACCAGGCGATAATCGACTATCTGAAAAAGACATACAACCTTATGGTCGGAGAGAGGACTTCAGAGGAGATCAAGATAAAGGTTGGTTCCGCTTTTCCCTTAGAGGAAGAATTGACAATGGAGGTGCGCGGCCGGGACCTTATAGCGGGCTTGCCGAAGATGATAACGGTATCGAGCGAAGAGATAAGGGAGGCCATGGCAGACCCCATAGCGCAGATCGTAGAATCCGTCCGAATAACGCTGGAGAGAACGCCTCCCGAACTGTCAGCCGATTTAATAGAAAGAGGTGTCGTGATGGCAGGCGGCGGTTCGCTGCTCAAGGGGTTAGCTAAACTGCTGTCGGAAGAGACAGGCCTGCCTGTCCACTTAGCCGACGACCCGCTTACGGCGGTAGCATTGGGGACTGGCAAGGTCCTTGACGAAATAAAATATCTTAAGAGGATAGCCGTCACTCCTCGACTGGAATCTTAATAAATAGAGAAATAATGGCGAATTGACGTGGTTAAGAAACCCAGATTAATTATCGTAATAGCAATAATTGCGATTTTTATCTGGGCAATATTTGCCCCCACCGGTATCCTGCAACATCTCAGAGCAGGCCTGGCGAATGTTGCCAGGCTCCCCTTAAAAATAGCCAGTCACTCTTTTAATTATATCAGGCGCATCTCCAGGTTGCCTTATGTCGATACCGAAAAACTGGAATTAAGACAGAGGGTCTGCGAGCTGGAAAAAAAACTGGTAGAGCTAGAGGAGAGCAGGCTCGAAAACAAACGCCTTCGCAGCCTTTTAGGCTTCAAGCAAAAGGCCAGGAAGTATTCGGTTACCGCCCTGATAATCGGAAGATACCCTAACAATTGGTCGTCTATCATCTTTATCGACAAGGGCCGCGATGACGGCATAACAAAAGATATGGTCGTCATATCCGGACAGGGCCTTGTCGGAAGAGTCGGCGAGGCGGGGAAGGCGATGAGCAAGGTCATGCTCATCAACGATATCGATTCAAAAGTCGGCGCGACAGTCCAGAGGAATAGGGACCAAGGGCTCCTGATAGGGACGCCTGAAGGAGAGTGCAGGCTTATATACCTTTCGCTTGATTCGGACATCAAGAAAGGCGATAAGATCCTGACCTCCGGGATGGGCGGCATATATCCAAAGGGACTGCTAATAGGGGAGGTGACGCGGGTAGCGAAAGAGCGGGGCAGATTGTATAAATACGCCGTTATCAAGACTTCGAGCGAGTTATCAAAATTGGAAGAGGTCCTGTGTATCGAATAAAAGCCTATAAGGCTTATGCGGCAATATTGGTTGCCTTTTTTGCGCAGATGTCACTTGTCACTTTTTTCGACTTTGGCTCTCTAAGGCCCAATGTCATGATAATAATCACTGTCTTTTTCGCCCTCTTTACGGACGAAAAATTCGGATGGCGGGCAGGGGCGGTAAGCGGCTTGCTTCTGGATATTTTTTCTATACGGCTTTTCGGGTTGAATACGCTGTTCTTCGCGCTCTGCGGCTATATCGTCGGCAAATACAGCAACAAATTTTACAGGGACAGCCCCGTCACCCATTTCATTATTACATTCGCCGCATCTTTTTTTATCCTTTCCCCGTATTTTTTCTTTATAAATCTACGAAATCCAACCGGAATGCCCCATTTGGGATTTTTCAACGCCTCAGTTTTTGCCGCTTCTTTGCTCAATTCTTTTTTAGGCATACTGATATGTGCCTTTCTCCTGCGCATATTCAAGTTGGATGAGTGCAATCTATGAGATTACGATTTCTTAGAAATATTAGCATACTTATTTTTGCCGTTCTTGCCTTTTGCCTGTGGTATATGCAATGTGCGCAAAGCTCCCGTTACGCGGAGTTATCCCATAACAACAGGATCCGGCTGGTGCCGCTGCTTGGCCCCCGCGGAAACATCTATGACAAAAACGGTAGCCTCCTGGCCGGCAACAGGCTTGCGTTTGATTGCGCGGTGATCCCTCAGGAATTTCGGATCGAAGAAGAGAGGCTTAAGGAATTGGGCGCACTATTAAATATGCAAGACAGCTCCTTAAAGAAGAGGCTAAAAGAAGACGTTATCGCTCCGTTTATTCCGACTGTCCTTAAAAAAGATATAGGCAAAGAGACGGCGATAGCTATTTCGGAAAGAAGCGTGGATTTTCCGGGCCTGATCATACAGACATATCCGAAGAGATATTACCCGAACGGTAATATAGGGTCTCATGTCGCGGGGTATCTGGGCAAGATAAGCGAAGAGGAGATCAGCGCCCTACGCGATTATGGATATAAGACCAGGGATTTTGTCGGGCGGGGCGGGCTTGAACTATATTATAACTATTATTTAAAAGGGGAGGATGGAGGAGTGCAGACCGAGGTCGACTCAATGGGTAGGGAATTGAGAGTTCTGGGAATAAGAGAGCCTCAAAAGGGAAGGGATATCACCTTAACAATAGACCTTGAGTTGGAAAAATACCTGGATGCGCTGCTGGCGGAGGACAAAGGCGCTATTATAGTGATGGATTCTACCTCCGGCGAAATATTGGGGCTTGTCAGTAAGCCCGATTTTGATCCGAATATTTTTGTCGGCTCGCATGACACCTCTCTTGTTAGAGACCTGCTAAAAAGGGCCGATTATCCGCTGGTGAACAGGGCAATGTCCGGGACGTATCCGCCCGGTTCCGTGTTTAAGATCGTTACAGCATCAGCCGCCATGGAATCGGGAAAGATGAAAACCGACGAGCGTTTTGACTGCAATGGTTTTTATGTCCTCGGCAGAAGCCGGTTTAATTGCTGGAAGAAGTCCGGCCACGGCTCCCAGGCTATGGCAGAAGGTATTAAGAATTCTTGCAACGTGTTTTTCTATCAGGTGGGGCGGCGAGTGGGCGTGGATGGGCTAGCTGAATATACCTTGCAATACGGATTCGGAAGGCCGACCGAAATTGACCTGCCTTATGAAGCAGGCGGAATTGTGCCGAGTAGGGCATGGAAGAAGCGCCATAAGAGGGAATCTTGGTACGAAGGGGATACGGTCAATTACGCTATAGGGCAAGGATATCTATTAGTTACGCCCCTGCAGATACTGCAGATGGTCAATACCATTGGCACGGAAGGTAAGCTGGTCAAACCGTTTTTAGTAAAAGAGATAGAGGCGGTCGAGGTTTCCAACCCCCAAAAAAGAGATATTAATATTTCAAAAAATACGTTTAAAATTATTAAAGAGGGTATGAAAAAGGCAGTCGAAGACGCAGGGGGTACGGCCGGGAATGCAGGCGCCTCCGGCTTACGGATTGCGGGCAAAACCGGGACGGCAGAAACGGGAACAGACCTTACGCATGCATGGTTTGCGGGCTTTAGCCCTATATGCGAACCAAAGATTTCGTTGGTTGTCTTTGTGGAATACGGCGGCAAGGGCGGCGGCAAGCCAAGTAAAATTGCTTCCGGTATTTTCGGGAAATTAAGGGAAATGGGATATCTTTAATCGCTATGTATAAGATACATTACAGAAAAAATTTTGACCCGCTGTTGATAATATTGCCGTTGGCGATATGCGGGTTAGGGCTTTTCTTTTTATATAGTGCCTCCCGAGGCATGCAGCAGATCAAGGGGATAGATTTCACGCTCCGCCAGATAATGTGGATACTGGTCAGTATCCTGGCGCTTATCGTGACTATCAATATAGATTTTCGAAGGATACTAGACTGGGCGTATCTGTATTATATTATCATCGCATTGGTCCTCATCGCCCTTCTTTTTATCGGCGGGGCAAGGATGGGAGCGAGGAGATGGCTGAATATCGGATGGCTTACTTTTCAACCCTCAGAGTTTGCCAAGCTTATCCTGATACTGATATTGACGTTTTATCTCGGAAATAACAGGTATTCCGTAAGGAGCTCAAAGAATTTCTTGATGGCTCTTTTGATAACAGGTCTTCTCTTTATTTTAATAGTCAAAGAGCCGGACCTCGGCAGCGCAATAGCTTTACTGCCTATAATGTTTGCCATGCTGCTGGCGGCAAATATACCCCTTAAGTTTATTTTGGGCTCTATATTATTAGGCGGTTTCGCCTCGCCTTTATTTTGGAATTTTTTAAAAGACTACCAAAAACGCAGGCTGCTTGTCTTTTTAAACCCAAACATGGACCCTCTCGGAGCCGGTTATACGGTGATCCAATCAAAAATCGCCATAGGTTCAGGCGGGTTATTCGGCAAAGGATGGATGAGCGGGACGCAAAATCAATTGAATTTCCTGCCCGAGAGGCATACGGATTTTATCTTTTCCGTCGTCGGAGAAGAATGGGGGTTTGCCGGTAGCCTATTGGTTATAATACTCTTTTGCCTGTTGATCGTCAGAGTTTTGGCCGTAGCCGAAAGGACCAATGATTTTCACGGCAGGCTCCTCGTTACCGGCATTGCGGCAATGCTTTTTTTTCAGGCGGCGGTCAATATTGCCATGACGGCAGGCCTTATGCCTGTCGTCGGGATACCGCTGCCGCTGATAAGTTACGGCGGCTCAAGCCTGATCACGACATGGCTTTCCATAGCGTTAGTTATAAATGTAGATATGCGCCGCACTATTTTTTAGATAACACAGCGAGTGAGCCATGTTTAGTAATGTTGATATTCGGCGAGCGACATACAAAATTTAGCCTCGAATGAGCGAAAAAATCGGTTTATAAAAGGGCAAAATCTGTCCGCGGGCCTAATACACAGGTGCGGCTACTTCGCGAAGCGAAGTAGTGAGGGGGCATGGTAATGCCCCCGAGTTATTTTGCCCCCGATTTTTCGTGAAATGAGAGGCGTTAAGAATTTTGTGGAGCGAGTGA
>JAUWWU010000027.1 GCA_030616695.1 Candidatus Omnitrophota bacterium
ATAAACGAGACAAAGCGGCAGAACGGCAATATAGAGCTGATAGCGAGTGAGAATTTTGTGGACAAGGGCGTGATGGAGGCGCAGGCGTCTGTCTTGACCAATAAATACGCAGAGGGATACCCCCGGGCGCGCTGGTACGGCGGCTGCGAATATGTGGACGTTGCCGAACAGTTAGCGATAGAAAGGGCCAAAAAGCTTTTCGGGGCCGAGCACGTGAATGTCCAGCCGCATTCCGGCACAACGGCGAACATAGCTGTTTATTTTGCCGTGCTGAATCCGGGCGATACAATTTTGGCCATGGACCTGGCGTGCGGCGGCCATTTGAGCCACGGCCATAAGCTCAATTTTTCCGGAAAATATTTTAATATAGTCACATACGGCGTTAATAAAAAAACCGAGGTGCTGGATTTTGCGGAGATCAGGGATAAGGCCAAGGAATACAAGCCGAAGCTCATATTGGCCGGCGCCTCCGCCTATCCGCGCACAATAGATTTTACGAAATTCAGGCAGATATGCGACGAGACAGGCGCCTTCCTGATGGCCGACATAGCCCACATAGCGGGGCTAATAGCCGCCGGCCTGCATCCGCGCGCCGTCCCGGTATCTGAATTTGTAACCTCCACCACCCATAAGACCCTGCGCGGCCCGAGAAGCGGCTTTATTATGTGCAGGAAGGAATTCGCAAAGAAGATAGACGTCGCGGTATTTCCCGGACTTCAGGGAGGCCCCCTTATGCACATAATCGCCGCCAAGGCAGTGGCGTTTAAATATGCGCTCTCAGACGAGTTTAAGGCCTATCAGAAAAAGGTCGTCAAGAACGCAAAGGCCCTGGCAGGGGCTATGGGGGATCTGGGCTACAGGATTGTTTCAGGCGGCACGGATAATCACCTCATGCTTGTTGATCTTACGGACAAAAAGATTTCGGGCAAGGAGGCGGAAAAGATCCTCGATAAAGCAGCCATCACGGTGAATAAAAATCTCATACCTTTCGATAAACAGAAACCAGCCGTCGCAAGCGGCATACGGTTGGGCACTCCGGCGGTCACAACGCGTGGGATGGGAGAGGGCGAGATGAAAAAAATCGCGGCATTTATAGACAAGATACTCACCAACAAAACAGATGCCGAAAAGATAGAGTTTGTGAGAAATGAAGTAAAACAGATGCTGTCGGCTTTTCCTCTATATAAGGTAGATTAAGACATGCCTGTAAAAGTTAAAAAAATGGCTAAAAAAATAACTAAAAGGCCCTGCTGGGATGAATATTTCCTTGAGATATCAGGGCTTGTCTCGAAACGCTCGACCTGCCTGAGAAGAAAAGTCGGCGCGCTTATCGTAAAGGATAAGAGGATACTCGCTACCGGATATAACGGGACGCCGCGCGGCCTGCCGCATTGTTCGGAGACAGGATGCCTGCGGGAAAAACTTGATATTCCGCCGGGAGAGCGCCACGAGCTCTGCCGCGGATTACACGCGGAGCAAAACGCCCTTCTTCAGGCCTCGCTTCACGGCGTAAGCGTAAAAGACGGCATTTTGTACTGCACGAACCAGCCCTGCATAATATGCGCGAAGATGCTTATCAATGCCGGCATAAAAGAGGTGGTTACGGAAGACGGCTATCCGGACAAGATGGCAATGGATTTTTTCAATCAAGCCGGCATTTTAATCCGTACCCCTAAAAAGAAGATTTAAGCTATGAAATGCCCTTATTGCGGAACGACCAGGGACAGGGTAATAGATTCCAGGGCGGCCAAAGGCACAAGAAGCGTAAGGCGCCGGCGCGAATGCCTTAGATGCGGCAAGCGGTTCACGACCTACGAATACATCGAAGAAGTCCCCTTAAGAGTGGTAAAGAAGGACAGGGGCCGCGAGCCGTTCGACAGGAACAAACTGCTTGGCGGATTGGTCAAGGCATGCGAAAAGAGGCCTGTGAGCATGCAGAAGCTGGAAAGTATAGTAGATTCCATAGAAAGGCAGCTGCAAAAAAATTTTGACAGAGAGGTAAAGGCAGCTGTCATAGGCGAATTAGCCATGAAGCATCTGCACAACCTGGACCAGGTAGCGTATGTACTCTTCGCTTCCGTCTATAGATAGTTTAAGGATATAAATCAGTTCATGAAGGAATTGAAGCATTTACTGAAAAAACGCGGAAGATGAAAGAGGCGCTTTATTATAAAAAGGAAGACGGCAAAATAAAGTGCCTTCTTTGCCCTAATGACTGCCTCATAGCCGACGGCAAAAAAGGCCGCTGCGGCGTAAGGGTAATTAAAAAAGGCATCCTCTATTCGGAAATATACAAAAGGGTTACTTCAATAGCACTGGACCCCATCGAGAAAAAGCCCCTGTACCATTATCACCGCGGGGAATGCATCCTCTCCCTGGGGACAAAAGGGTGTAATTTTGCCTGCCCCTGGTGCCAGAATTGGAAGATATCGCAGGATTTAAATACTCCGACGGAAGAAATTACGACCGAAGAGGCAGTAAAAAAATCAAAGGAAGCCGGTTCGTTCGGCATCGCCTATACTTATAATGAACCTTTCATATGGTATGAATTCGTATTGGAATGCTGCAAGGCGGCCGGAAAAAACGGCCTTGAGAATGTATTCGTGACAAACGGATATATAAATAAAGAGCCGTTTGCGGAGATACTTCCCTATATAGGCGCCATGAATGTGGATGTGAAATCCATAGACGAAGGTTTCTATAAAAAATACTGCCTTGGCAGGCTTCGTCCGGTATTAGAGAATATTAAGACTGCTAAAGAAAAGGGGATCCATATAGAGCTTACAAACCTTGTGATCCCCACTCTTAATGATTCAAAAGAGGATTTCGAGAAGCTGGTAGACTGGGTAGCTGAAAACATCGGGCGCGAGGCGCCGCTCCATTTTTCAAGGTATTTCCCGTGCCATAAATTTTCCCTCCCGCCCACGCCGGTCGCTACGCTCAAACTGGCAAAGGAGATTGCGGAGAAAAGATTAAAATACGTATACTTAGGAAACATATAAAGCCATGGCAGTGTAACTAATGGCGCATGAATGGTTGTAAAACCGATTGTGGGGACATTTTCTTGGGGCATAGGAAATAGGTCGTTTAAATTTTAGCACGCGTAATCTATTTTAACCTTGGCAGTGTAATTTTACGGGTTCCCCCAAGGAATTGGCTAACTATTTAATAGCAAGCCATTTTCCCAGCTTTACAGTGAACCTTAAGAAAAGTGTCCCCAACCAAGGGTGTAAAAGGGGGTAATATGAAGGCATTCTTTCAGGAGATAGCAAAAGCGGTAAGGGATTTCAAATTCTATAAAGACGTTAAGGATTTCCAAATATCAAAGAGTATGAAGTACATATTTTTGCTGATCTTTTTGATAACTCTGGTCCTGACGGTAAGATATAGCTATGATGTCAGGAGAGGCCTTGACATAGCCGTAGATTGGGCAAAGATAAACCTTCCCGTAATCGAAATACAAAACGGCGTTGCGAGCGTCGATGTGAAACAGCCTTACAGGGTAGAGGAGGAAGGCTTCACCTTGATCATTGATACAACGGGCGAGGTCACCTCTCTTGACGGATACGATAAAGGCATCCTGCTTATGAAGAACAAGCTGGTATATAAGGAAGGCGACGTCAAGACAGAGACCTATGACCTTTCGAACGTGGCGGCACTCAGGATAGACGAAAATTTTATGAATGTCTTGAGTAAGAATATTACATGGATCCTCTTTCCGTTCATGCTAATAGGCATGTTTCTCTATTTTTGCGTGGCGAGATTCCTGCAGATATTTATCTTCAGCATTATCTCGCTCGCGGCCTCTTCGATCACCAATGTGAAGCTTCGGTATAAGCAGCTCTTTAATATAGGGGTCTACGCAATCACGCCAAGCGCTATTTTAGGAGGCCTGCTGGCGCTTTTCGGCATACAGCTGCCCTTATTCGGCCTTCTGTTTGCCGGCTTATATATCGCTTATCTCATAATGGCCATAATGGCCTGCAAAGAAACCCCATCAACTGCGGACATAAAATCGGATACAAAAGGGGACGTTTCCCCTTAACGCAACCATTTATAAATAAAGAAGTTACAACATGTCGATTTCCGTTTTCATAATGGCGAAAATAAGCCCGGAAATGGCTAATGACGGATATGGAAAAGGGCGTGTTGTAACTCTATATATTGTAACAAGTAGCAGCAAAGAGAAACGTCCCCTTTTTTGTTAGAGAGGAAAAAGTTGGTTTTTGGCATATTGACAAATGTCACTTTGTAGTATATAGTTGTAGTAAGGAAGCACGCTGCTATTTAACAAAATTTTTCAGCGATAAGGGCAAACCATCTGAAAGGATGGGACCGCAAAGCTAAGTGCCTAACGCGTTAGCGCGCTAAGGTCGACTGGCTGCCGAAATGAGAAATTTTTTCATTTTGTCCCCCGAATTTCAGATGGCAGAAACGCTACCGGAGATTCGGGGTTTTTTATTGGGATAATTTTGAGGTGGTGATCGGAATGGACGCCAAAAAGGACCACGATATAAAAAGGCGAAGGGTGATAGCGCTCCTGACGAGGGAAGAGATGGAATATCTTGACAGGCTGGGCATGGACGCCCTGTTTTCAACCGGCTCCAAACTCTCCCGCATTGTTATTATCGGGGCCCTTCTTGATGCGGCGATGGCACTGGATGTTTCGGCAAAGGGAATAAGAAACAAAAAAGAATTGGTCCGGGAGATACTCGAGGCGGCCTGTACGCAGCCGGACAGAAGAAGATACCCCCGCCTCAAGAGAAACCTGATCACCGGCTTCAGAAAAATGGATTCCATGGAGAGGTATAAAGAAGCCAGGACGGAAGATATAGGCATAGGCGGCTTCAGGATTGACGTGGCATTTCTCGGGAAGCCTCTCTCGGTCAACCAGGTTATAGAGATAACTGTCAAAGACCCCCGGGAAGAAGCCGAGCCCGTAAAGGCGGTCGGCCGCGGCGCATGGGGACGAAAAAGTGAAAACGAGCATGGCTACGAAATAGGCGCCATGCTTACATATATAAGGAAGGAAGACAAAGCCCGCTTCCTTAAATATCTGAGTGAGGAAGTAGATGAGCAACTGCCGCACTAAAAAGGAGGAAGTAAATATGAAAAAGCATATCGTTAAAAAGGTATTTATATTAAGTGTAATCGCCTTATGGGGCTTTCTTTCCTGCAATGCGCCGGCGGAAAACGTTATATTGGTAGAGGATTATAACGATACCGATTTGTCCAGGAATACGCTCGGCTTCTGGACGGGCAGCAATCTAGGCAAGAAGTCAAAGGAAATAGAGCTATATTCCTATAATCAGAATCACGAAACGAACTGGACGAATTATAAAGAGACAAACAGGGCGAAGAAGATCAGCTACAATTGTTCGAAGAAAGGCGATTTCTGGTATGCCACGAATCTCTGGGATGATGCGACTCATCTGGATATATCGGCTTTTACACACCTTTCATTCCGCGTCAAGGGCAAAAAAGGCGGCGAGGATTTCTACATACAACTGCAGGACGGCGTCCCTGTCAACGACGGCCCCGAACCGCTTATAGAAATACATTCGTCGGATTATTTTACCGTGGGCGACGAATGGCAGCAGGTTGATATAGATCTGAGCGCGTTTTCCGGACTGGATAGGACAAAGATGAGGGCTATAAGCATGGAATTCCGCGCCAGCCTCAATATGACGAAAGGGACGATATACCTGGATAACCTCGCGTTCTCAAAGGGCGTCGGGAAACCGGAGAGCACAGGCCCTGTGCGGATTGAGAGAGAAACAAATAGACTTTTTGTAGACGGACAGCCGTTTACCGTTAAAGGAGTAGGGTACCAACCTACGCCTATAGGAGATCCGGTGTATCCTCCTTTTTACGGTAGGTACTCCGCCGCATATACGGCCGAAGTCTACGAACGCGACCTATCGCTTCTTGAGGAGATGGGATGCAATACGCTGAAGACATGGGGTGACCCCGGTAAAGTACTTATGTATGACGCAGCGGCAACGTACGGATTAAAGGTTATAGCGGGTTTCTGGATGGACGGCAATTTAGATTATGCGAATTCCGATGTCCGGGATACCGCAAAACTGAATTTTAAAAGATATGTGAATAAATACAAAGATTCACCGGCCCTGCTTATGTGGGCAATAGGCAATGAATGCAATTATTCCTCAACCATCAAACACAAATATTATTACAGCCTTTGCAATGAGCTGGCAGAGATTGCATACAGCCTTGAAGGCGGAACCTATCACCCGGCCATAATCGTCAACGGGAAGCTCCATCATATAGGAATAGGCGATTACAATACCTTAGATGCCCAGTTGGATTACGTGGATGCGTGGGGGGCCAACCTTTACGCAAAAAAGTACCGCGCCGTTGACTGGTTTACGCGGCCGGCCATGGGCATCTTTGAGGTATATAAAGACAAGAGTTCAAAACCGCTGGTAATAACCGAATACGGAGCGGACGCGTTCTATACCACGAGTACATATCCTCTTATAGATGGCTACGTAGATGAAGACGCTCAGGCAAGCCGGGTGCGGCACAACACCCTTAATATCCTGGCGGCTTCGGATGTATGCCTTGGCGGATGCGTTATGGAGTATTCGGACGAATGGTGGAAGGATTCGTCAGGGGAGCTTGATACGCACGATGCAGGCCCCGGCTACGCCTGGTATTCGCACTTGCCGGACGGCTACGTCAACGAGGAATACTGGGGCATTGTTTCTGTCGAAAAGAATATAGAGCAGGGGATGCCCGACATCGTGACCCCGCGCCGGGCCTATTATAAATTGAAAGCTATCTTCACAAAATAGTAGGGGAGGTTTAAACCTCCCCTACTATTTTGGATAAGTATGGCTGTGGATAAGTCCTATAGATTGCTTTTTAGGTTAGCTTTTAGTTTTAACTCGGTGAGCCATTGGTTCAGGAGCCGGGATTTCTTCTGCCGGAGCAGCCTTTCCCGGAAAACTTCCTTTTCTTCCTGAAATTTTTCCTCTTCTATGGATTTAAAGTCTTTAAGCGCTACAATACACGAGACCCTTTGCGTATTCAATAAGGGGCTTACGTCCCCGACCTTGTAATCGAAGACCTCTTTTATGTCCGACGCAGACCCTATATCCTTTATGTAATCTTTCCTGGTTATATAGTCCGTTTCTTTTATTTCAGGGCCGGCGGCTTCGGCTGCTTTCTCGAAAGAGAAACCAGCCTCGATCTTCTCCATAATGGCCTCTTTATATTTTTCCATGCTTTCTTTGGCCATCCGGCGCGCCTTGTCCTGTTTGACCCTTGCCTCTATAGGCTCTTTTAGTTCTTCCAAAGGAGGGATCTCAGGCTCTTTTTTTTCTTTTACCCGTATAATATAATTCGCTTCGGAATCCGCGCCCTTAGGCGATATCAACGGGCTTACCTCACCGATCTTTAGATCAAAAGCCGCCTTTTGGACATCAGGATTCCATCCGATCTCGGGGACAATGCCCCGGCGGGAGAAATATCCGGTAGTCTTTATGGTTTTATTGTATTCATCCGCCGTCTTTTCAAAACTCTCCCCCTTATCTATCGAGGCCGCGGCAAGCAGGGCTTCGTCGTAGGCATCGTTTTTAGCGGTCTCCTTCAACAGGATGCCTTTTATCTTTTCCCTGGAGACTTCAAGCGTTTCCGTATAGGGCTCTTTTCTGTCCTCGACTTTTATTATGTGATGGCCGAATTGCGTTTTCACTATATCGCTTACTTCGCCTACTTTTAAGGCAAAAGCGGCCTCTTCGAATTCAGGAACCATTTTGCCCCTTTCAAAATAACCCAGGTCCCCGCCTTTGTCTTTCGTGGGGCCGGTCGAGTGCTCCTGCGCCAGCTTTGCGAAATCCGACCCCTTTTTTGCCTTTTTGAGGACACGCTTTGCCTCCTCTTCGTCATCGAAGAGTATATGCCTTGCCCGTATACTTTCGGGATGCTCAAATTCATCTATGCGCGTGTCGTAGTAGTAACTTATCTCGTCGTCTCCTATATCTATGCCTTCGGTGTAATCGGTGTGCTTGAATTCGATATATTCTATATTCGCGCGCTCGGGCAGTTTAAATTCGCGGGAATTCGTGTTATAGTAATCTTCGATTTCGGCGTCGGAGGCCTCTGTCTTTTCCGTAAAGTCCCTGTAGGACTGCGTTACGTAGGCGATCTTTATTTTTTCGTTCTCCTCTTTATATTTTTTGAGCAGCTCCTCATCCGTTACCGCCGCGTCTTTTACAACATTATTTGCCAGCTTCGCGATTATAAGGGAGCCCCTCATGTCTTCCTCGAATTCCCTGGGGGATACGCGGAATGTGTTTGTCACCACCTGCTCATACAGCTCTGTATCAAATCTGTTGTCCCTTATAAGGAAAGCGAAGTTTCTTATTGTATCTATCACTTCCTGGTTGCTTACCTTTATTTTTTGCCTTTTTGCTTCATGCAGTAAGATAAGCCTGTTCCACGCCTCGCCCCGCAGGTCCAGCTGTTTATAGATCTTATGGAAATCCTCATATTTCATCATGGCTTCGTTTTTGACGGCGCGCCAGCTCTCGGCGTAATCTTCGAAGGAAACATTTTTGCCGAATATCATGCCGGCGAAAGACGGCCCGCGCCCCCGGCGGGAAGACGTCCTCGCCCCGAACAGGACAAAGGCGGGTATTATGATAATGGCAAGCCCTATTAATATCCTTTTTGCGACCTTTTTGCTCCTCAGCTGCCTTAACATTTTTACCTTCCTTTAACCGCATATTATATGTGATATGCGATTATTTGGCAAGCGCTTTATTGCTTTTGAAAATCAGTCTCTATATGATATAATAATGCCGTTATGGTAGGGCGGAAAAAAATATTAAAAGACCTGGTAAATATCGGAAAAAAAGTCAGCCGGGCAGACCTTATAATCGGCGAAGGGGGGAATATAAGCGCCAGAGTCGCCGATGTGGTATATA
>JAUWWU010000059.1 GCA_030616695.1 Candidatus Omnitrophota bacterium
CCCGGTTATCCCTTTGAGGAAGAATATCCCTGGGACAGCCTCCTTGACACAATAGAGGAATAAAAAAGAGGCAATATGAAGGCATTTTTTGTAGGACTGATATTTTTGATATTGACTTTTATATTAGCGGGCCTCGGGTTATTACTGTATCCGCTTATGTCCGTACTGGGTTTCTTGCTGTGTTTTGTTCTGATGTTTGTTTTCGTAATCTTCGGGATATGGTTATTGGGCAAATTGATCATTCTTGTATGGGAGGCATTGAGGCCTAAGCGGGAAGAAAAGCAGAAGGATAAGGTATGAGAAAATATATAACGATAATATTATGCGCCGCCGTATTGATGCCGCTTGCCGGCAGGTGTGCGCATGCCGACCTCAAGACACTGATGAGGGTAGGCAAAAGCCAGGCCGAGATCGCAAAGGCCTTAAAAAAGGAAACCAAAAATTACAATAGGGTCAAAAAGGCTATAGGTAAAGGCAAGCTTAAAGAAGGCATGCCGGCAGATAAAATACTGAAAAGATACGGAGCGCCTATTATAGATATATATGACGAGAAAAGGAATGCCTACAAGTGGCTATATATGCCTGCAACATCCACTCACTTTGAAGGGGAGAAATTGTATCTTTTTATAGATGAAGAGGACAACTTAGTTGGCTGGAAGCTGTTAGGACAGGAGGAAGAAAACTAACTTTTTGAAACATTAACCCACGTAACTCTTTTCCACGCAACATGTTATAGACAGTTAAAAAATAGAGACACCCCACCCCCTTTTATTTCAATAGATTATATGATATACTTATATTTAAGGAGGTATTTTTTTTCTATCTTATTGTACCCACTTAGAAAGCGGTCTGGAGACTCTTATGGAGCCGAATGCTATTCCAAATGAGTGGCTTGCTGCCTACAAGGCGGATAGGTGCATGAAAATGCCGTCGTACAAAGGGAGAGAAAGAAGAAGGTTCCCGCGGTTTAATAAAAAACTCCGAGTCAAATATGAGTTTAACGAGCAATATAATATAACCTCTTCAATAAACATAAGCCGGGGCGGTTTTTTGATCAGGTCAAAATCGCCCGTTCCCGTTCATTCTTGTATCGTAGCCAGGATAGAACTGCCTACATCGCGCGAGGATATTATTATAACGTCAAGAGTAGTCAGGCTGGAGAGGATAAAGAAGAAGGATATTTACCTTATAGCTGTCAATTTTATCAGTATGGCTGCCAGGGATAACATAAGACTGGCAGAATTCATCAGATCTTTTAAGGACCCTTCTTAAGCAGAGCCCTTCCCTAAGAATACCGCCGGAGCCACATAATCCCCATATTTTGCTTTTGCCTCCAACAGTCTCTTTTTCTGTTTTTCCAGGGCATCGAAGAGGGCGGCCGGCGCGTCGGCAACATCTTTCTTGTATATATCAATGATCCTGTCTATCTTTGCCAGGAATTCCTGAATCCTTAAAGTGAACTGTTTTGCATAATCCTCTTCAGAATAATTTTCCTTCAATACGTCTTTAAAGATTTTTTTGAGGTCCTCATATTTCGGGATATAGCCGACAGGTGTCTTAATGGCATCGACGTCACCGTTTGTGCGTAATTCCATCCATTTTACCCATACACGCTTATCGTGCATCCTTGTAAGATACTTGCTGTTTTTATCTTTAATAAAATAATTGACGGCAAATATAACGGGCGGATTATCCGCGCCTTTTATGATATTAAGATTATCATTTATATACTTTCCGATAGGCACCGAGAGAAAGTCGAGATTGGACATGGGGTTGAATTTTCTTACTCCTGCCTTACCCAAAGTCGCCGCAGTTGTTTCGGACTCCAGTGTGGCGCCCATAGTCAGTATGCCGTGATTCCAGTCAAATGCCTGGCGGACAGGCACCGATGTATCCGAATCCCTGCCGCCGTATAAAACGCCCTTTATCTCCACTCCTTCGGGCTTTTCCAGGTTACCGTCGCAATTCTTTAATTCCTTAAGCCGTATCGTATATCTCGCGTTACCGTGAGAATGCGTTATTTCTTTGCCGTTTTTATCCTTTTTGCCTTTCAGCCATTTACCGGAATAGTTTATTCCTTCATCGGGGATTTCTCTGCCGTCGCCCATCCAGTAGGGGGTGCCGTCTTTTACGAGTACATTTGAGAATATGACCTCCCTGGGGGATGTCAGGGCCTCCCATATAAGAGGGTCATCTTTCGGGTTTACATCGCGTATAATACCGAATATGCCGCGCTCTACGTTAACGGCGCGGATATTTCCTTCTATTCTCCTGAAATACGCTATATCGTCGCCTACGATACGTTCGCCCTTTATCATTGCAGTGGAAGTCTTGCCGCATGCGCTCGGAAAGGCACCCGTAAAATAGGTTACACGTCCGCCCGGGCCGTTGATGCCCATAATAAACATGTGCTCGGTCAGCCAGCCTTCTTTCGATGCCTTCTGTATGGCAAGGCGCATTGCCAGTTTCTTAAGCCCGATGGTATTTCCGCCATATTGGGTATTTGTACTATAGACCGTGTTTCCCCTGAGGTCTATATATACCCTGCGTTTATCTATATTTTTACTTACGCCGTTTTCCAATTCACCGGCAGAGTGGAGAAACTTAAAGAATTCCCCGGAAGCGGCGGCTTTCTTAAATTCTTCGTAACCCCTCCGGTAAAGGATGCTTTCGGAATGGGCGACATACGAGGAATCCGTTATCTGAACGGCAGGGATTGAGAATTGCGAGTCGGTCGGCCCCAGGCAGAAGAAGCAGATATACGCTTCTTTGCCTTTCATGATGTTATCAAGGTAGCCGTATATTTCCTTAAGTCCTTTATCTCTGCCCAGGGAATTGATATTGGCCCCGAGCTTTAAATCGGGAGGGAGGAGAAGTTTTGTGTTCTCTTTATCCCTGGCCTGGTCGTGATATCCGTCAAAATGGATGGTGTGCCCGGAAATCTTAAGTTTTTTTTCCTCGCCGTTTTCTATCGTCTTCTGCCTGATATATTCGGCATCCTTGTCCAGATCCGTGCGTATAAAAAGAGAATCCGGATTGCACAATTCTGCATACTGCGCGATGAATTCATTTAAATCCGGGTTATTGAGCGCTATAATGGCCTCATAACCCCTTTTTGAACACTTTGCCTTTAATGACCCCACCCCTTTTTTCATATTGCTGCTTTTTCCTCTTTTTAGATTGGGAGTAATTATACCACATCACCCTTTCTATGTCACATAGAAAATGCGATATGCGATAAAAAAGGCTTGCAGCGCCTAATATTTATATGTATAATTATGGCAAAGGAGAAACATATGTTTGACGACAGGAGCAGAAAGTATAAAAACCAGTATGTATTACTGAAACCCGTTGACATAAAGAGATATGAGCCCTTTGTCGGAAAACATGCCATTGACGAATTGAGATGGCTCGCCGAGCCGCTCAAGAATAAGGTATGGTCTAATATAAATTCCACGTTTGTCGGAGGCGGTGTGGCTGAGATGCTTCAAAGCGAAGTCCCTTTCGCGCGCGCATTAGGTATCGATTGCAGATGGTTTGTCATAGAGGGCAGCCAGAGTTTCTTCAGCGTTACCAAGAAGTTCCACAACTTGCTTCAGGGCCTGGACCAGGGCATAACACTTGAAGAAATATTCCACGCTTACCTTGATACGATAGACGAGAATACCAGAAACGTCAAAGTAGTGGGTCATATGGTGACTGTGCACGACCCGCAGCCGGCCGCCATAATAATGAACGGAAACGTATACGGCCACATCGTCTGGCGCTGCCACATAGATACTTCAAACGCAAGCCGCAGGATATGGAGATTCCTCCTTCCTTATATAAATCAGTATTGGGGTGCGATATTTACCACTGAGGAATTTATCAGGAGCCCTTTACAGATCCCGACATACGAAATAAGCCCTTCAATAGACCCGCTCAGGGAGAAAAACAAGCATTATACGAAAAAGGAAGCTTTGGATATACTGCAAAGTTTATTGAATGAAAACAATATAGACCCGCACCGGTCGATAGTACTGGCGGTTTCGCGTTTTGACATACACAAGAACCAGAAAAGCATCATCAAGTCCTTCAAGCTTCTTAAGGATAAAATGAAAAAAAAGAAGCCCCCTCAATTGGTGATTATAGGTAATTCCGCCACCGACGACCCTGAGGGTATTAAGATGTACGAACAGATAAAGGATGAAGCCGGCGACGATAAGGATATACACCTGCTTCTGAACGTGAAGGATAACGACAGGGTAGTCGGCTCTTTTATGACTATCGCAGACTGTTTTGTCCATATATCCAGCAAGGAAGGATTCGGGCTTGTCGTCACTGAAGCAATGTGGCACGGCACGCCTGTTATCGGCAGTAAGGTCGGCGGCATAAAAAAGCAAGTAGTGCATAAACACAACGGTTTCGCAGTCGAGCCCTTTGATTATGCAGACATAGCCAGGAATATGCAGACCTTGATTGAGGATAAGGCCATGCGGCGCGAACTGGGCAAAAACGCGATAGAGTACGTAGGAAAGCATTTTCTCCTCCCGCAGATGCTTTACAAAGAGCTGCTTCTTATGAGATATTATCTTGAGATAGACAATAAGATCCCTCCTTTCAGGATCAATGACCTGACTTATAAAGAGATAAGCCAGGCCCTTTACGGCAGGACAGTGTGGCCCTTTTCAAGCGATGACCTCAAAAAACGCATCGAAGCTATTATAGAAGGTTTTGAAGGTCTGAACGAATAACCATTCCCGCGCTCTTCCTAATTTCCTTGAATAAAAAGCCGATAGTGATATAATACTTTTACTATGAGCGTATTACATTCTGCTTTATCCGGAATAGTGCAGGGACTGACGGAGTTTCTACCTATCAGTAGTTCCGGGCACCTTGTTATCTTGCCCTGGATTTTTGGCTTGCAAACCCACCCGCTTGCCTTTGATATAATCCTGCATCTCGGGACATTTTTCGCGATTGTTATATATTTCAGGAAGGAATGGGTGCGGATTTTACGCGAGGGATTTTTAAGCATAAGGCAAAAAAACCTCGGAGGCTCCGTAGAAAGAAAACTCTTTTGGTGTATAGTCGTAGCGAGCCTGCCGATAGTCATTTTAGGCTCTATAATCGGGAAAGGGGTAGAGGAATATTTCAGAAATCCCATACTCGCCGCTGTTATGTTGGGAGTTTTCGGTATCCTCCTTTATATATCGGAATTATACGGCAGAAAAAACAAGTCCTTAAAAGAGATCACGCTAAAGGCAGCTTTAATAATAGGCCTTTTTCAGATGCTCGCCATTATGCCCGGCGTCTCACGCTCCGGCGTTACGATAAGCGCGGCTTTAGTGCTTGGTATGAACCGCGAGAGTTCGGTGCGTTTTTCGTTTCTTATGGGCGCGCCGGTTATTTTTGTGGCGGCCTGCTATAGCATAATAAGCATAGGGAAAGTAGTAGGGCTTCTGACGTGGCCCGCACTTTTGGCGGGTTTCACCTTATCTTTTTTAAGCAGTATGATAGCGATACATTTTTTACTTAAGTTTATAAGGGCGCATTCATTTGTCCCCTTCACCATTTACAGGCTGGTATTATCGTTATTTATCATAATAGTATTCTTGGCCCGATAGCGCAGCAATAAGGGGAGAAGTGAGAAATAAGATAAGGTTTTTGTTTAAAAGAGACAAGGATATTATAACCGGCAGTATCCCCAAAAATATTATAGCCCTCGCGTTTCCCCTCATGGTCGCGGCACTGCTTCATAGCACACAGAGTTTAATAGATATGTTTTGGGTAGGCAGCCTGGGCCCTGATTCCATCAGCGCTGTGGCGATGAGCAGCACAGCGCTTATGTTTGTTTTTACGATATCGCTCGGCGTCGGAATAGGCACTTTATCCTTAGTAGCCAAAAACATCGGCTCCGGCAATAGAAACGGCGCCGAGCTCGTCGCTTCACAATCCATCCTTTTAGCGCTTTTCCTCGGCGCACTCGCAGGCATAATTGGTTTTTACTATTCCGAAAAATTTCTTTTTTGGTTAGGAGCGGAGGAAAGTGTTGTCGGCGCGGGAGGGAATTATTTACGCATCCTTTTAATGGGAAGCGTTACCATGCTGGTATTATTTACGGGGAATTATATCCTGCAGGGCGCGGGCGATGTCATCAACCCTATGATCTTTCTCGGGCTTGCCAATATTCTGAATATTATATTAGACCCCATATTTATTTTTGGATTAGGCGTTCCCAGGATGGGGGTCTCGGGAGCGGCCCTGGCTACCGTATTGAGCCAGGG